>CAIQJW010000250.1 GCA_903872255.1 uncultured delta proteobacterium
TGAAGCGCGCCCGGCGGAACGCCGAGAAGGCAAAAACGCTTCTTCTTGAAATTATCGAAGTTTACAGGTCCGAGGAAGGATTGTTCCGCAATGAGAAATTTATGGTCTCCGACATCCTCAAGGAAGCCCTGTTCGATGCCCTGGAGATAGTGAATCCGGATATAAGCGAAGAGCTTTTTCATGCCGAAGACGATTCATTCAATGAGATCCTTTCCCGGAACGGGATCAGCATAGATATCAACGGCAGGTACGGCAGCGAAGTTTTTAGCCATGATTCAAAAAAGATCCGGCAGATACTGAGAAATCTCATATCTAATGCATTAAAATATAGAAAGACGATGATGAAGCTCACACTTACCGGTGATCATGAACTCGTCATATCGGTTGAAGACGACGGCCAGGGCATCCCTCGGGAGAAACAAAATTATATATTTAAGCGCTTCTTTAATGCGAGCGAGAAAAAGGGAGCGCCCGACGGCTTGGGATTCGGCCTTTCATGCGTTAAGCACATCGTCGAGAAAATGCGCGGTGATATATCATTAAAAAGCGGTGAGGGTACAGGCTCATGTTTTACGGTCCGCATACCCCCCCCTCTGATAGGGACAAAAATAAAAGGAGGTTAACATGGCACAATCAGCCCTCGATGGAAAACTAATACTGGCAGTAGATGATGAACCGGATGTTCTCAAAGTGCTTGAAGAGGAGATCCTGGATTCGTGCCCGAAATGCACATTTGATAAGGCGACAAACTTCGAAGATGCATCAAAACTGATCGAGACGAAGAATTACGATGTTGTTGTCCTCGACATCATGGGCGTGCGCGGTTTCGACCTCCTCGAAATGGCCGTCAAGAAAGACATGAAGGTCGCCATGCTCACAGCCCACGCGTTAAGCCCCGAGGCGCTCAAGAAATCCTACGACATGAAAGCGCGCGCATATCTCCCGAAAGACAAACTCGGCGAGGTCGTGCCTTTCCTCGAAGATGTCCTGACGACGGATTTCAAGTCCGGCTGGACGAAGCTTTTCGAAAAACTCCACGGCTTCTTCACAGACAGGTTCGAATCCGACTGGGAAAAAAAGACCGGACTGACATGGAAAGAATGGTAAAAATATTACCCCTCTTTTAAGTTACATTACACACGGTTTACAGAGAAAATCGGAGGAGCATTTACCATGAAGCGGATCTTCAGCGGCATACAGCCTACCGGCGAGATACATCTCGGCAATTATGTTGGAGCGATCAGAAATTGGGTTTATCTTCAGGACGAATACGACTGTGTCTTCAGTGTCGTCGATTACCATGCGATAACTATCGAATATCCGGTCGAGGAGATGGCAAAGCGTACGCTTGAAACGGGGCTCATCCTGCTGGCCTGCGGGCTGTCTCCGGAAAAGTCGAAGATCTTCGTCCAGTCCCATGTTCCCGAGCATACCGAGTTGGCCTGGATCTTTAATACCGTCACGCCGATCGGTGAGGTCGAGCGTATGACGCAATTCAAGGACAAGGCAAAGCAGCACCGGGCCAATATCAATATGGGCCTCATGGGTTATCCCGTACTGCAGTCCGCGGATATCCTGCTTTACAAGGCAGGGTATGTCCCGGTTGGCGAGGACCAGGTGCAGCATATCGAGCTTTCACGCGAGGTCGCACGGAAATTCAACGCCCGCTTCGGCGATGTCTTTCCCGAACCGCAGGAGATACTTTCAATGGCACCGCGTATCCTGGGCGTCGATGGTCAGGCCAAGATGTCGAAGTCCCTCGGCAATTTTATCGGGGTACTGGAAGAAGAAGCCGGTATCTGGGAAAAGCTCCGTACGGCCGTAACAGACGTTAACCGGGTGCACAGGACAGACCCGGGCGACCCGAACATATGTAACATTTATACGATCCACCGGGCATTTTCGGACAACAGCATGCTGATCGAGATCGATAAAGGCTGCACCAGTGCCGGGATAGGCTGTATCGACTGCAAGAAGATGCTTTTCGAGAACTTGAAGAAGGAACTCACGCCCATCCGCGAAAAAGCCCGCGAACTCGCGGCCAACACGGATTACGTCAAAGACGTCCTCCACCAGGGCGCCGGCGCCTGCCGGAAGATCGCGGACGTCACGATGGAAGAGGTCCGCAGGGTGCTGGGACTGTATAGAACGTAAATCGTAAGGCGTAAAAACCTACATCGGGGATAGGGGGTTTTAACTCCTCACGTTTTACGATTTACGATTTACGGGTTTCTGGATTGACATTTTGTTTTCATGCCTTTAGTATTAAGGGAACATGATAGATAATCCCGTAAAGAAATACGGATTTATAATCTTCCTCTCAACGGTTTTCTTTCACCTTATTCTTATGGATGGAGGAATATACGACCTTTTAAACGTTAAGCTGCAGACGAGATCGGCTAAATTGTCGGTCATGCGGGTCGAAGATGAGAATACGGCACTTACCCGGGAACTTCGCAGGATAAA
>CAIQJW010000251.1 GCA_903872255.1 uncultured delta proteobacterium
GGATATATATCCGAAAGGTTTCACGACGGGAAAGCCGCTTTCCTCAAGATATGCCGTAGTATCCAACTCATCAAACGCACGCCCCTCTCCCAGGAATGCGCCTTTCGTAACACCCCTAAGCCAACCGCCATGCAGGTATTGCCTGATCACGAAAGTATTTCCATCAAAATCAAACACGCCGGGCGCACCCCTGCCCGCCGTTAATCTCCTTTCCGGAACCATCGCCCTATTAATAAAAGCCGCGATATCGGCGCATTCCCCCCGATAAACAATAAAAAACCGATCCGCCCTATCCCGCTTGAGTTCTGCCATTCTCACCACTAGTCGTCATCCCGGCGAAGAGACTGTGTCGCAATTCGCCTAAGTCCGTCATCCCGGCCCCCGAGTCGGGATCCAAGGTTTTTCTTTTTGAGCCCTTTGAAAACCTTAAAACCAGAAACAATAATAACAACCAAACCTTGGATCCCGGGTCAAGCCCGGGATGACGGCGAGTAATTCAGTCGAAACAACAGGTCAAGCAACTAAAAATAACGCAATCGGGGATTGCGACACAGTCTCGAAAACCTGGATCCAGTGTCTTTGCTTTTCAAAAT
Source organism: uncultured delta proteobacterium (assembly GCA_903872255.1). Taxonomy (GTDB): domain Bacteria; phylum Desulfobacterota; class Syntrophorhabdia; order Syntrophorhabdales; family Syntrophorhabdaceae; genus Delta-02. The sequence goes on from CAIQJW010000251.1 coordinate 594, forward strand.
CAATAATTAGCCTGAATAGGATTGTATACGATATATCCATGATTTTCTATATTTCTATCTCCATCCCGTCTTCAGCCAGCAGGTACGGGGCGTGAAGGACACCTTTATATGTATCCCAGTCGGGATAAAGGTGCGTGAGCAGGACACGCTTCGGCATTGCCTTTTTCACAATTCTATAGAGGGATTCAAGGTTAAGGTGCCCCTTCACCTTGCGCTCGGGAAAGGCGCATTCGGCAACGAGGAGATCGGCCCTGTCGGCCAGTTTTATGAGGTTTTGTGAAAAATCAGTGTCCCCCGAAAATGTCAGCGATCTTTTTTCGTCAAGCCTGATACCGATGCTTTCGGGATTGTGCCTGACGGGTGCGGTAGTTATCGTGACCCCGTTAAATGCCCGGGACTCATTGACGAGGCGCTTTACGGTAAGATCATATGTTTTCGGCTCGATCCAGGGATATATCTTCCTGAGCCCCCGGTAAAAGCGGGTGATCCCATTCCCGCCGATTATTGTCAACGGTTTTTCACGCGCCGTTTTCCCGTAATTACACGCGAAGAAAAATGTGGAGAGATCCGCTGTGTGATCGACATGAAAATGTGTAATTACAATGAGATCAATATCATCTACCTCAAAACCCCGCTCGAGGAGCCTCCTTACGACCGACGGGCCAACATCAACGAGGATATTGAAATCCCGGGCAATGACCAGGTAAGCCGAGGAATTTCTCTCAATACGCGGAATAGCAGTTCCCGTTCCCAGAATATGAAGTTTCATATACGAATGATAAAGCAAAGAAGCCTGAAAGGCAATACGGGTCAAAAGAGGGGATCGGCGCGTTGATAATGAATGCCGTATATGTTAGAAATATTGATAATTTAGGATCGCCTGTCGGGATACTGCAAATACTCAGAGGGCCCACCCATTCGAGGAAGATATGATTGAAAATGATGCGTTGACCCAAAGTGATTTTATTCGGGAGATTGTTGACAATGATCTCAAAACAGGGAAACGTGACCGGGTCGCCACCCGTTTCCCGCCCGAACCGAACGGGTACCTTCATATAGGTCATGCTAAATCGGTCTGCCTCAATTTCGGGCTGGCTCGGCAGTATAAGGGCACCTGCAACCTGCGCATGGATGACACGGACCCCGCGGGCGAATCCATGGAATTTGTAGGTTCAATTCAAGATGATGTCAGGTGGCTGGGATTCGATTGGGAGGACCGGTTATTTTTTGCATCTGATTATTTTGAAAAACTTTGCCAGTTTGCGATCGATCTTATAAAAGCAGGAAAAGCTTATGTCTGCAGCCTTAGTGCGGACCAAATAAGGGCATATCGGGGAACTCTCACGGAACCCGGAAAGAACAGTCCCTATCGCGACAGGCCGATCGAAGAGAACCTTGACCTCTTTTCCCGTATGAGATCGGGAGAATTTCAGGATGGGGCCCATGTCCTGAGAGCGAAAATAGACATGGCCTCGCCCAATGTCACGATGCGCGATCCCGTGATCTACCGGATAAAGAGATCGGGCCATTACCGAATGGGCAACGACTGGGTTATATACCCCATGTATGACTTTGCTCACTGCCTTTCGGATTCGATCGAAGGGATAACACATTCAATATGTACGCTGGAGTTTGAAAACAACAGGCCTCTTTATGACTGGTTTGTGAACGAGCTGATAGAAGGCCCTAAACCCCGGCAGGTTGAATTTGCCCGGCTTAACGTGAGCTACACTATCCTGAGTAAGAGAAGGTTGATCGAACTCGTTGAAAATAAACTCGTGAACGGATGGGATGACCCCCGCATGCCAACGGTCGCAGGAATGAGACGGCGCGGATATACAGCAAGCTCTATCCGGGAGTTCTGCTCCCGCATCGGCGTTGCAAAAAATGATAATCTGGTAGATATCGCACTTCTGGAACATTGCGTGCGTGAAGACCTGAACGAATCAGCTCCACGGGCAATGGCCGTATTGCATCCGCTCAAGGTGATCATCGACAATTATCCTGAGGGCCGGGCCGAGGATATGGAGTGTGCCAATCATCCTCAGAAACCGGAAATGGGCACCCGAAAAGTGCCGTTTTCAAATACCATTTACATTGAAAAAGATGATTTTATGGAAGATCCTCCTCGAAAATATAAACGTCTCGGTCCCGGCCGTGAGATCCGGTTAAGAAATTCATATGTGATACGTTTTTCGTCGATGGTCAAAGATGCCGTGACAGGCGAGATCCGGGAATTGCATTGCACATATGATCCCGACACGAGGAACGCCGCCCCTCAAGACGGCCGAAAGGTTGATGGCGTTATCCACTGGGTTTCGGCGGCACATGCCGTACCCGCAATGGTCCGCCTGTATGACAGACTGTTCAAGGTGGCCGATCCTGCAGGCACCGAAGGCGACATGACAGACCTTTTGAACCCTGAATCGCTTGAAGTCATTAACGCCGCGTATGTCGAGCCGGGACTGGCACAGGCAACACCCGGGCAAAAGTATCAATTTGAACGTCTCGGTTATTTCTGTTGTGATCTGAAAGATTCGCTGCCCGGAAAGCCGGTGTTTAACCGGATAGTCACACTTCGCGATTCATGGGCAAAGATCGCCGGCAAATAGATGATCAAGGAGCTGCGCATGTCCCTTTTTCAAAAGGTCTTTTTTGTATTTCTTGCCGTATTTTTCCTGTGCACGGCCGCCTTTGCTGCAGATAAAAAACCCGTCTTCATTTTTGCTTCCGAGGAAGAGGGAAGATCAATACTTACAGCACGGGATGAATTTATTGAAAATATGAGCCCGCTTGACCGCGCTATACGCATGCGGTCCGAAAAACCCGTATCCGCAGATGAATTCCTGAAATTTGTCGGGAATAATATCACCTCGTGGGACAACGAAGAGAGGGAACAGGTGCAGAAGGTCCTGGCTTCCCTGTCACCGAAATTTGATTCGTTTGCGCCTTATTTGCCCGACAAGATCTACCTGATAAGGACAACGGGCAACGAAGAGGGCGGCGTGGCTTATACTCGCGGTAATGCCATAGTGTTTCCGCGCAGGCTGCCCATGTCGGACGTGCTCGGCCTTTATAAAATAATCTCCCATGAGATTTTTCATGTTATCAGCCGGCAGAACAAACAGCTTAAAGACAAACTCTACGGCATCATAGGTTTCAGCAAATGCCCTGTTTACAATCTTCCTAAAAGCCTCGATAACCGCCGCATCACCAACCCCGACTCACCGCTCAATGAATATTGTATTCAGGTAAGGGTGGCCAAAAAGGATGTCATTGTCCTTCCCCTCCTTTATTCTCAGGTCGACGCATACAGCAAACGAGATGGCGAAGAATTGTTTGACTATCTCCAGGCGGCATTTCTGTCGATTGCGCGGGTAAAAAACCCGGGACAGAAAACGATAATCTTAAAAGACAGCGAGATGACCCTCTATAAAGAGGAAGAATTGCAGGGCTTTTTTGAGCAGATCGGGAATAATACGGATTACACGATCCATCCCGAGGAAATACTGGCCGATAATTTTTCATATCTATTCCTGGGGGTAACGGAAATAGAATCACCCCGGATCATCGAGAAAATGAAGACAATAATGGGCGATAGGTGATGGACAATGGGTAATGGGACAAAAACAATATTCAATGGCATTTTTTTCAGATTCATCCTTGGATTATCCTTTCTGATCGCAATGCTCGGTACGCCTGCCCTGGCGGGTGAGATCGGGGCGGATGTCGAAAAGATATTGCGGGATATCCGCCAGGACCAACCGGTGCCGGCAGTTACCTACCTGACAAAGACTGAACCTGTCAATGTTAATTGCACGTATTATCGTGGAAATTATCAGGGCATAAAGATATCCGTCGAGACCCATCCGAACAGCCAACGGGTCGCATCCGTCCTTCTTCAGATCCCCGGGCCCGACCGGACAAAACAGGTATTCCCCGCCGTCAAACGTGCGATAGGGCCGCCCCGTTCGAGCAACCCAAAAAAATCGGAGTACGGTTGGGAATGGCCCAACTACCGGACTGCTTCGCTCCATTACGCAAAAGGTGCCGGGTCCGGCACGGGAACTACGGTTGTTTCGCTCTTCTACAGGTAAGGCCGGCCATTAAAAAGTGCGGTTCCGTTTCACGGTTCTGTCCTGTCTCCCGGTGCATAGCCCATTGTTTCGACGCTGCCAGGTTCGGCGCCGAGGTACGTGGCCACTAAGTGGCGGGCATGGAGCATGTCGCCTTCCATGCTGTCGAAGACCACGCAGACATCCAGCTCGGACTCGATATCCTTGAGCATTCTGGTGATGTCACGCTTCATGAGCGCGGCCTCCTTGACGGTGGCATCGTCCGGTGATGTGAAACATACGGTGAGAAAGAAACGCCGTCCCGCCTTGCGCAACCGAAACCACTCTACAGCGTTGAGCCTGAAGCGCTCGCAGCATTCGCTGCACTTTTTTATGATGCTCTCACGGATATCCTCGCTCGGACAGGCGTCCACCATGTCATAAAAGCTGTCGCGTATAATCTTTATGGGCTTGGCCAGAAAAGCCAGCGCGATCAGGATGCAGGTGATGGGATCGACGTAGGCGGTGTATTGCTCCCAGCCGGGCCTTTGCTGCATGACCATGCCGATCGAGAAAGCGACACAGATGCCGGCAGAGACGTAGCCTTCGATCAGCCAGAGCTGGCTGTCGGCGACGAGCACCTCAGAGCGCCACTTGCGGCCGGCGCGACGCATGAAGATACCCATGCCCATACCGATGAAGATGCTGACAAACGCGAAGCCTACGATAACCCCGACGTGATCGACGGGATCAGGGTGAATGAGATCCTGCGACGCCGTGGCCAGCGTGGTGCAGCACAGGGCCAGGAGAAGGAATCCGTCGACGGCAGTCATGAAGGACTCGAACTTGGCATAGCCGTAGTGATACCTCTCGTTCGGCGGCTGGTGTATCTTCTTCACCACGTATATCGACAGGAACGAAATGACGATGTCGATCATGCTGTACATGCCATCGAGGAGCATGGCCTGGGAATCCGAGATCATGGCAATGGTTATGGCGATGATCGCGTAAACTATGGTGATGACAGTGGCAATCTTGAGGAGCAGCAGTTCTTTCTGGCTGTTCGTCATTCCCTTGCCCGATCCGGTGCGGGTGTCGCTCATGATGTCAACTCCGTGGTCCCTGTCCGACCATCGTCAATCCGTCGACGGCCAGCCGGTTTGATAAGAACTTGTTCTTGATGTAAGGAGTTTAGGAAAAAGGCCATCGCATGTCAACTTGATATTGATATGAATGATGGGCTGTGATAATAAGTTATTCAATATATACACGCTGCCGACCGTTACCTAACCGGTTGTAATACTTCGCCGATATCGTTGGCAGATATCCCGCAGACAGGACATATGAAAGACAGAAAAGCTGCTCAGGGAAGCATCGGTCTATTTATATTCATATTCTGGGCGATACTGCTGCCGGGCATTGTTTTAGGCGAAGCCTTCACACCGAACGATCCCTATTTCTCCTACAACGAGACTTTAAGGCCCTACTATCCGGGTCAATGGCATCTCAAGAACGACGGAAGGGCCGTAGGAGACAAGAGCAATGTCGGCGTCGATGCGGGCCTCAAAGGTGCCTGGGATCTGGGGTATACGGGCAAGGGGATCGTTATCGGCATAGTCGATGACGGCGTTGAGGGGGGCCACGAAGACATAAAGGCCAACTACAGCGCGGCGCTTAGCCGCACGTTCCTGAAGGGCAGCACACTTGACGCCACGGGCCCCATATACCGGGCCGACAATCACGGGACGTCGGTGGCCGGAGTTGCCGCCGCCAGGGGAGGCAACGGCATCGGAGGAACGGGAGCGGCCCCCTATGCAACCATTGCCGACCTTCGCCTTCTTGATGACAACGTCGTTACTGAAGACTACATCAACGCATACCTCTGGGGAAGCGGTGTGGAACAAAAGAACGGCAAGTATGTCATAACAAAGGATGCCTCCATACAGGTCAAGAATCACAGTTACGGCAAGAAATACCCGTGGAGCCAGGACAATCCGAACATCTCGAGCGTGATCAATAAAAGCGCCGAGAACGGTGTCATACACGTTTGGGCAGCCGGCAACGAACGGGGCAAGATCGATGAGGACGCCAGCAAAAACCAGACCCATGCCAACAGTAACGTCATTACCGTTGCAGCCCTGGGGAGCAACGGTAAGTACTCCTACTACAGCAATTACAGCGCCAGCGTCTTTGTCACGGCCCCCTCCAACGGTAGTGGCACCCTGGGCATAATCACCACGGACAGGACTGGGGCAAACCTGGGTTACAACCTCTGGTCCGCGGACAAGAACCCCAACGGGGACCAGGGTGATGTATTCCCTGATACCAACTATTGCAGTGATTTCGGCGGCACATCTTCTGCGGCGCCTCTTGTGGCGGGCATCATGGCCCTGGGCAAGGAAGCGAACAAGTACATGGACGTCCGGATGGCAAAACATGCACTCGTCCTGACATCGACCATGGTCGACCCCAATGACGCAAGTGCGACGGGTGGATGGGTGAAGAACGGGGCAGGCTACTCATTCAATCCCAATTACGGTTTCGGCAACATCAATGCCGGGAAGTTCGTCGAAAAAGTGAAATCGATCAAGGGCATTAGCGCCCAGACCTCCTACTCAACCCCCGTTCAGCCAGTGAATGAGACTATCAAGTATCTTGACGGCAACAATGCGGGGGGAACGAGCAAACAGATCACCATAGACACAACCAAGCTTCTCCCTTCACTCAGGCAGCCTCTGGAGGGTGTACAGGTCAATCTCAACTTTACCCATACAAAACGCGGAGATCTGACGGCGTACATAACCTCCCCCTATGGGACAAAGAGCCGTCTGTTCAACTCCACTACACATTTTACCGACCCGAAGCAGCAAGACGATGCGAGTGTTACCGACTTTGGCTGGACCTTTCTTTCCAACGCCTTCTGGGGGGAAGACCCCCTCGGAGGGACAGACAAGTCGTCCGGCACGTGGACGATCATGATGGGAGACAGGGTCAACAAGGCTGCCAGTGATCTCGGTACCTGGAACAGCTACACACTTACGCTGCTTATGGGCAAACTGCTGTTCGACGGGGTCGGCGTCATCGTCCAGACCGAGAATATCAACGCCAGGTCCTTTTGGATGCAAAATGCCGGGGATACCTTTGTGAATCCCAAGGGGTACACCCTTGAGGTCAACGAGAAGGTCCAACTCTCTGCCGGGGAAATGAACGTGAACGGGTTGGTCAAAATGTCGAGGCCGGAAGATGACGAAGACGAAGGTGAATTCATCCTCGACGGCGGCATCGTTTCCGGAGGCGGCACCATCGAGGTCCCCTACGGTTTCTATCACCTGTCGGGAACCATCAAGCCCGGCAATTCCATCGGCACCCTCTCCATAATCGGCGATTATTATCAGGAACCTCAGGCAAAGCTCCTCATCGAGATCGCCTCGCCCACGAACAATGACATCCTCGCCATCACCGGCGGGGCCTACCTGAGCGGCATCCTCGAGACCTCCTGGCAGGGCGGCGCCACCCCCGCCATAGGGACCGTATTCGGCGCCTTCCTCACGGCCACGGAGGGAATAACGGGACAGTTCTCAAGCCTGCTTACCAACATTACCCCCACGGTGGTCTTCAAGCCCAAATACAACATCCCCAACCAGGTCTACCTCGTCGTCGAGCGCGATTACATCAACGAGGTTCTCCTCCCTTACCTCAACACCAACCAGATAGCGGTGGGAACGATGCTCAACAGCGTCGGCAATACCGCCACGGGCGACCTCAACACCGTCCTTACCGCCATCGATGCAATACCGCAGTACAACCAGATACCTGGTGTATACGACCAGATAGCCCCCCGGGGCGGCGAGGCGATATTCTCCATGGGTATCAGTTCCAGGATATTCCAGTCGGCCAATGTATCGGAGCGCTTAAGCGACGTGAGGCGGGGCGTACGGGGTGCGAACCTCGACGGGGCCTTCATCAGGAACAGCGACTTCATACGGGAGGGCAGGGACAGGCCGATATTGCTGGCTTCTGCGGGCCCTGACATGAGCGGGATGCTCCCCTCCGGTGCCGACGAGAAGTGGGGCGTCTTCATAAAGGGCAACGCCGTATCCGCGGACCAGAGGGACACGCCCGACCAGGCAGGGTACAGCTTCACCAGCGCCGGGGCCACCCTGGGCATGGACTGGCGGTTCACGGGCAGCCTTGCGGCGGGGCTGTTCGTGGGATACTCGGGTTCCAGGGCCGACGTGGACAATAACGGCAGCAAGGTTAAGATGGACGGCTACACCCTCGGCGCCTACGGGACCTGGTACAAAAGCGGCTTTTTCCTTGACGGCCAGGCGAGCTACGGGTGGTCTGACTACAGGAACACCCGGCGCATCGTCTTCCCCGGCATCGACCGCACGGCGACCTCGAAGCCCGGCGGCAGGCAATTGACACTCTACGGCGGGGCCGGCTACGAGCTCAACATCAATAAATGGATGATCGTGCCCACCCTTTCCCTCCAGTACATCGATCTCGTCGTCGACGGCTTCACCGAATCGGGGGCCAACTCCCTCAACCTCGCCGTGGACAGCCAGGGCACGCAGTCCCTGCTGGGGTACGTCGGGGGTAAGGTTTACTACACCTTCGATACGGCAAAATCCGTCATAATGCCCGGCATCCGCGCCTCCTACGGTTACGAGTTTTTAAGGGGAGGCCAGACCGTCACGTCACGCCTTGCCCAGGGAAGCTCCCCCTTCAGTATAGAAACCCCGTCCCGTGACGGGAGTTCCTTCCTGGTGGGCGCAATGGTCTCCATGTTCCTCAAGAACATGCCCGCATCCTTCCATATCGGGTATGACGCCCAGATAGGTACTGACCAATACATCGCCCACAGCATCAACGGCGCCGTGAAGATATCTTTTTGAGGGCGGTTTCCGGTATAATGAAAAAAGTTCCTTTAGGGAGACAAGAATGAAGAAATTGGCACTGCTTGTGCTGTCGTTGTTCCTTATTATTCCGGCGTTGGGCAATGCCGGCAGCGTAACGAGCAGATACGACGTCACCTTCGGCGGTTTTGTAAAATACGACGTCGGCTGGTCTTCACAGAATGACGACTCCGACCCCTCTGTTGCTTCACGAAGAAGCGGAGCTGATTATTCCGTTCTGAAGGACGAGTACTCAAACACCTTCATGAGCGGCGGGTCAACGCGGTTCAATTTCCTCATCAATGGTCCCGGCCTCTGGGGCGCCAGGACCAGCGCTTTCATCGAAGGCGACTTCCGCGGTGTATCGACAGGCAATGCCTACGGCGGTTTCCAGTTAAGGCATGCCTGGATGAAAATGAACTGGACATCCGCAGAGCTCATGATCGGCCTTAACTGGCAGCAATGGGGTATGCCATACTATGCAACACTGCTCGGCGACAATGATTTTATGCTCTTTTTGAGAGGGAAAAGGACACCTCAGGTCGCCGTTCGCTATTTCTTGAACAAAGAGCTCAATGCCATGATCGGCATCTCGGCAGCAACGAGGTGGTCGGGAAGGGACTGGCGGGGCCCGGGCACTCCGGACAGCCGTCAACAGGGCTCCTATTCAAGTACTGAATGGCCCGGCCTGATGGCCGAGGTCGCTTACTGGTCGGACCGCTTCGGCAAGGTCGGTTCCACCGACATGAAGTTCGGACTCAGCGGTTATTACGGAAAGGAAAGGCCAACGGCCGAGGATGACATCGATGATTCATCTTACTATTCCAACGTGCTCAACGTGTGGGTTGCCGCGCTCAGGTACTCCGTACCGATCATCCCCGAGAAACAGGGCAATAAGGCAATGGCCCTCCTTTTGAGCGGCAACGTTTTCATCGGACAGAACGTGGCCGGCAACAACTGGATGGGGGGAAACAGTACAAGCATGGGGTCATATCAGAGGCCCGGCGACAACGGCGATTTCGCCGCCCCCACTCTTTTCGGCCTCTTTGCGCAGATCTCATGGTGGCTTACAGGCAACCTGTCTGTAAACGGAATGTACGGCTACCTCCGCTATAATTACAGCGAATACGCACGCACGAACAGCACAGATGCCCGCAACAGGCTCTCCATGGAGCAGCAGTATGCCGTAAACTTCCTCTGGGATGCGAGTCAGGCTGTCAGATTCGGCATTCAGTGGATGACGATGTTCACCCAGTATGGTGGGAAAAACGCGGCCGGTGGTATTGGCACCGGTGTAGCGGAAGGCAACGGTTCGATCGACCAGTACAGATTTGCCGCCTGGTATTTCTTCTGAGCCGGATAGCTGGCACGCTGGTAATCCTTATCCAAACCATCCAACGTATATATACCGAAAAAGAACTGCGGTTCTTGGGGGGCGGGTCATTGGAACGGCTCAGTAATCAGGAGATCCTTGCAATAGGTTTTCCCTTGTCCGTTGATTCCGATCTCAAAGCTGACTTTATCCCCGTACTGGATCGGTAAAACCCCATCTTGGCCGGGCACTAGGGCACTGATATGAAAAAAAACGTCGTTGCCAGTTACCGTGTCCTTGATGAACCCGAATCGCCGGGCAGGATCAATTATGTTTTTGACATATCCTTTTGACCGCATTACAACACCTCGCTTTCAGCTTTTTTCCAAAAAGGTTATACTAAATTGCCACAGACCAATAAGAGAGGGGAGGTTTTTCGAAATACCTCACATAATTCAAGCGGCGAACGGTATAATCACTTGTTTCGACCATCTCCCCTTTGTATCTCAGTATAAGTCCGCGCTCTTTAAGCATAATGTTCTGCGCAGGCCGGGACGATCACCCGCACCCAAAACGGGTAGCAGCCCCACGGGCAGCAGCCGACTGATGCCACAAAATAAGTATACATAATGGTTCATTTCAAGATGCTTACAGGAAGATTACATTTTAGCAATAATGGGACCCTGTACGCGCGTTTTCTGTCCATTTCGCCAGGCAAAAGGTCTCATTACAGCTTTGTCGTATTAGGGTAATGATGCGGTAATGGTCACTGTTCTATAATTGTGGCAAGGCAAAGGATGTCAAGACGTGGAAGGGACACTCACATCTACGAAATGTTCTCTTCTGAGCGGTCTTCAAGCACATATCCGACCCCCCTGATGCTATGGAGCAACTTCACCGGAAAAGGTTCATCAAGCTTCTTGCGCAGCCGTAAGACCGCCACATCTACGACATTCGTATTGCAATCGAAGTTCATGTCCCATACCTGCTCGGAAATGTAGGTTCTCGTCAGAATCTCACCGGCATGGCTTGCAAGAAGCCAGAGAAGAAGAAATTCTTTAGGACGGAGATCGAGGCGCTTCGTGCCGCGTGTTGCTTTCCGTTTCAGAAAAGTTATTTCAAGATCCTTGACCTGAAGAACTTCCGGGTACCTTGCTGGGCCGCGGCGGAGAATAGTCTTGATCCTCGCCAATAGTTCCGAAAAAGCGAATGGTTTCACCAGGTAGTCGTCAGCACCAAGTTCAAGTCCTTTTACCCTGTCGTTAATAGTGTCCCTGGCTGTTAAGAAAATGACCGGGGTTTGCTTGCCGCATCGTCTCAACTCGGTGATGATTGACCAACCATCGCGGTTTGGCAGCATGATATCGAGAATGATAAATGAATACTCGGTGGTCATTGCGAGATGAAGCCCATCCTCGCCGTTCTCCATCACATCTATAATGAATCCGTTCTCGGTAAGCCCCTTTTTCAAATACTGCGCTGTCTTTTTTTCGTCTTCTATAACTAATGCACGCATAGATTACCCCTTGCCCGGCCTCTTAAGAATAATACGCTAATTTCCATTGTAATGATACAACCGTTACATTACAGATTTGCAGGAAGCCAAGGCGGCCTCGGTCCGGATGTTGTTGCTTCCCTTGAAGGAGTGTCATGAGCGTCCGTCAGTTCCTGCACGAAAATTACTTGCCGCCTTTATGAAAACAAGACTGCAGGTTAGAAGCGTAATTACGGCCAACATGAAAAGAAACTCATCGTAATCATGCCTTGTGGGAATCAGCATGTGTTTCAACCCGCTTAAACCCTCAGGCTTCAATTCGTGAATGAGGATGATCACAAAACTCATAGAAAAGAACCTTGCAATCCTTGAACATTCTTTCGCGGTGATACGTTTCAGCGAAAACCCGTCGAAGAGTTCTTTCAGGCCCCTCAGGGACCCCATGTCGGGAAAGACCTGCGGAACTACGAAGTTGCTGTTGAGGAATGCATCGCCATGCTTCTCGTTGAGCAGTTTCTCTTCGTTGCGTAGAGTTGGTCCGTAAGCCCAGAAGAAAAGAAAGGGATATACGATAAGCAGATAGGGGTTGCCACTCAAAACACAGAAACTGCAGTCAATCAGATAGTTTGCGAGATAATACGGATGCCGGACAACCTTATATAATCCCCGATTAGTGAGAACTACATTGCGGATAAGAATGCCTTTGGCAACCAAATGAAGAAAGCACCCGGAAGCCAGCATCGTAAAGCCAATAACGATACCCGTGTTGCTGACACCATACATGAGTGCAGAAGCAAAACAACAGAGCAATACAACATCTCTGAGTTTGCTTCGGTCAAGAATGTTCCTTTTCCATCTAACCATCTGATCACCCCAGTCCTCGTCTCTACCCTTTGATTGTCTGGCTTTTTTGTGCAGGTACTGCCCACATATTCGAAGGGCAGTCGTTAATCATCATCCTTATCCTTTTTGTCCTTCTTCTCCTTATTGCCGGACTCGCCCCCCTTGCTGTCACCTGACTTTTGGCCAGACCCGGGCATGATCTCCTTGGCCTTCTTTTGGAGGTCATCAGATAAGGCCTTGGCTTTGTCGATCGTATCGACGGCCTGTTGGACTCTGTCGCATCCCGCAAAAGCGGCCGCTAAAAAGATACATACCAAAAAAATAACCAGTGCATGCTTCATGTGTCGTATTCTCCTTATCTATGCTGTTTTGGTTCTGGTGTATAGCGCAGTCATTGCCTGCCGCAGAAGACCATGCCTCAGTTCCTCTTCCAGAATTGGATCCAAAGAAAGAAAGTATATACGATCAGTGATTACATCAAGATTACATAAAAATGACATGTCTGTAATCATCGGCCTTGGATCGGTTTCCGTCCGCCATGAATAATGTCATGCTGATTACAGAAATGTAATATTACTGCCATCCTATGGTAATGAGCTTCAATGTATATTTTATTCTGCGAAACATTGTTCATCAGACCGCCACGGAAAATAATGAAAGGGGATTGCACACAATTCTTAACCTTAACCGGCAGAAGCATAATAATGGCTTTTTGGGCTTATTAGATAGATGTAAACACCTGAGCATAGGCAAGGACAGTGCCTTCAAAATACTGGTCCTCATACTTCTTTCATACATTCTGTTTATCCATAATCTGGGCGGCGTTGCCCTCTGGGACCCAGATGAGCCGCGTCAGGCGATTGTTGCGCGGGAGATGATAGAGAGGAACGATTACATTCATACTTATCTAAACGGGGAACCGAATCTTTGGAAGCCCCCTTTCTATTCCTGGATGATTGTCCTTGCTTCGAAAGTAACGGGTAATCTCGACGAATTTTCATCAAAGGCGCCATCAGCCATTGCTGCAGGACTGCTGGTTCTTATTACCTTTTTTCTCGGCAGGCTACTGGCTGATCCGTGGGCAGGATTTTTTTCCGGTATGGTGCTTTTGACAAACTATCAATTTCTTGGAAATGCAAGAGAATCCGTCATGGATATGACCTTTGCTTTTTTTATAGGGCTCACTGTATTTCTCAATTATCTCGCCGTAAAAAAAGAGAACTGGTGGCATCTGATACTGTCCTTCATTCCCGCATCTTTGGCCATTCTTACCAAAGGCCCCGCGGGCCTCTTGATACCTGCCTGCATCACGTTCATTTACCTTCTTATCGCAAAGAAGACCAGGAAGCTTGCTCTGCCTCTGGTATGCGGTTGCCTCCTTTCGGCTGCCCTTGCCATGATCTGGTTTCTCCTGGCAGGCAGAGAATATTTGGACGAGATCATCCTTAATCAAAGCTTTACCCGATACGTAAGAGCCTTCGACCATAAGGAAAACATCTTCTATTATTTCCACAAGCTCTTTTTCAATTTTCTTCCCTGGAGCATCCTACTGCCTTTTTCTGTTTATCACGCCTTCAGAAAAAAATACTGGCTGCCCCTTGTATGGTTTCTGTTTACCTTTTTCTTTTTCGAGATATCCACAAGCAAGAGGGCTATATATCTTCTTTCCCTGTATCCCGCCGCCGCTCTCCTGTGCGGAGTCTATATCCGGGATAAATGGTCCTGGCTTGTGGGGGAACCAAAGGCAAATATATTTATGAAAGTGTTCGCGTTCCTTCTCGCATGTCTCCCTCTTGGAGCTATCGTTGCGCTTTTCACTCTGCAAGATGAGATAATTGCGCTGTTCAGGGCAGATCCCTTGATATACATCTATCTGGTTGCGATATTCCTGACAGGAGTTCTGTGCTTATATACCCTGGTGAGAAAATCGGAGAGGAAGGCCCTCTTCCTCCTGTTCACCTATCTCGTCCTCGTCGGGGTCTTTCATAACTTTTGTTATCTCCCTGCCAAAGATAAAACCTCTAAGTCTCCCAGGCTCATAACCGATTATCTGAAAGATCTCGGAAAAAGCAAAGATGTTATCCTGTATGGAGATAGCTCGGCTGGTCTGATATTCTACATCGGTAAACCAACCAAAGTGGCCCTCACCACTGAAGACATAAGAAAACACTCAAAGACCGGTTCCATTCTCATCATACCGGAAGATACTGTAGGGGATGTTGCCTCGGACTTGAACGCGCTCTATAAACCATTGAAAAAAGTCTACTACGAGAAGGAAGCCTATGTTTTGTATACAGGGA
>CAIQJW010000252.1 GCA_903872255.1 uncultured delta proteobacterium
AAGCAATTTTCCAAACTCATCGATACTGGTATTCGGGCTCGCTAGGACGGACATTGCCTCGTCGACCAGTCCCCTCATTTTTTTCAGTTCCGTTTCTCGGTTCTTGAAATTATCGATCTGCGATTTTGCGATTGCATCGGCTATACGGGAAAACCCGGTGAAGCACAGCATGAGATGACTGCGAAGCTCATCACGTCGGTGACCGGGAAGAACGACAGGCGTTACGACAAATGTATCGTCCTGATGGAAGTCAATACGGTTGAATCCGCCGTAGGCAGCGGATATCTGGTCCTGGGAACCGACACTCTCGCCGATGAGGTTCTGCTCGATATGGATTGCATCCTTTGCCAGGGTCTCTTTGCTGACCATCTGGCCCCGCAGGCCGTACAGACTGTGTGCAAGGCCAACGGTAAAGGCCGAACTGGACCCCAGTCCGGACCTTGCCGGCAAATCACCGTCATGGTGGACCTCCAGTCCGTCTACCACATTGGCCCAGTTGAATATGGTCCGAACAGCAGGGTGCTTGATCTCGTCATTGTGGCGCACATTCTCGATCAGGGAATACACAATGCGGTGTTTATGTTCAAAGAAAGGCGGCAGGTGACGGCATGTGATATAGCAGTATTTATCTATTGTTGTCGCCAGGACGGCGCCACCGTGTTCGCGGTACCACCCGGGATAATCCGTGCCGCCGCCGAAAAAGGATATTCTAAAGGGAGTCCGCGTAATGATCATTATCAATCACCCAATAGTCTGCGTTTAAGGTGGATGCTGGCCAGGTCCTCTATATTCTGTCTTTCGGTCATGCCGAATTTCTTTTCGACAAGGCCGAGATAGGCCGGATTGGTAAAATAGGTATGCCAGGCCTCATCGCGGAACCTTAAGACATCCGAAGCGCTTACGTACTTCGTCGGCAGTGGTTGGCATGCATATGAGAGAAACGCATAACCTTCAAAGGAATCAGGCAGTGCCCACCCGTTCTTCCTGGCGATCGCATGCATTGGACTTCCGGGGAGCGCCTGGCACGGGTACATATTGGCCATTTCTGTATTGAGCTCCATCGCCAGATCAAGGGTTTGCTGCATCGTCTCGATCGTATCTTCCGGAAAACCAAAGATATAATTGCTGATGATATTGATATCGGCATCGGAGATCGTCCTGCATACCTGGCGGATGTTTATCTCCTGGAATGACCCTTTCGAAACCTCCTGGCGAACCAGTTGGTTCCCGGCTTCGACGCCGAGCGCAAGCCAGTTGACGCCGGCTTTTTTAAAGAGGTCGAGCGCGTCCTTGCGGACCGTGTCGATCCTCGAATAGGCCCACATATTGAAGCCGAAACCTTCCTTCACGATCTGTTCCAGTATCGGAGTGTAATACTTCTTATTCAAAAAGAACATCTCGTCGCTTAACCGCAGGGTCCTGACGCCCATATCGGCAAGTTTTTTCATCTCGCGGAGTACCCATTGGGGACTCCAAAAACGCATTCCCCGAGAATGAGAGGCATTCATATCCTCCCCATTGTCGACGCGGTTGATAATATTGATCATGCAAAAATCGCAGCCGAAATTGCAGCCCAGAGATGTGTAAATGGCGGCAAAGGGCGTCCGCTTGTCATGGCTGAACTCTGCATGCCAGAAATGCGCCCGATAGACATCGAGCGGTTTATCGCGATACGGCAAAAGGTCCCATGCGTACCCGGGCAGGTCCCGATCCATACGACCCTGTGGAACCACACCTTCCGGGGGGGTGAGTATCTGGTTTTCGAGGCCCGAGGTCCCTTTATCCTTGTAACCGATGCCCCGGATGCTCTTGAGGTCGGTCCCCAGGTTGCTCCTGAGCAGATTGTGCAGTGCGTACACCCCTTCGTTGAGCAGGACGATATCAATACAACCATGCGCAAGCACTTCCCGCGGCAGCGCGCTTGTATGCGACCCGACGAAACAGATCGGATACTCAGGATAACTCTGTTTAAGCACCCCTGCCAGCGCCAGTGCACCGATCATGCTCGTAGTGCCTGAATTTGGATTCTGCCCGTAAACCACAAATACGATCAAACGCGGCTTCAGACCGTCCGCTCTCTGTACGGCTTGTTCGAGGGAGAGTTTCTCGGCGTCGCAATCGAGAATGGCGACACCAAAACCTTTTGACCGGCATGATTCAGCCAGAAGCAATGCCCATGTTGGCGGTTCTATTGCCGAATACACAGTTGCCAGACCTTGGTACGCTTTAGCTGATGAGCCAGGATTGATGAAAAGAACATCTAATTTTCTGCACATTTTATGCCTTCTAACTATACAATACCAGTTAATTTTACGATAGATGTATTAGGATATTACAAAGCAATAAATAATGCAATCGCAACTGATATGATATTCGTTTGTTTGCAGTGATATTCCTTTTCGTGGTACTTTGTCTAAAAAGGGTGTTGCTAAACGCGAAATCATTCTTCAATATTTTTATAGGGAGTATTTCGTACGCGTATTGATTGTAGTGAAGCTTCCAAAGATGAAGATCTAAACCAGGCCACATTTGGAATTATGATCTCGGGTAGGCGATAACAGGTCTGGAACAAGATTCTTAGAAAAAATCTTGACAGATGGCTGTTCATTTGCTGATATTATTCACGTTACTCCATTGAGTTTATTCATAAAAAGCCTCAGCGTTTGTATTAAACGCCAACGATAAGGGCGGTAGCCCGTCAAAAATTGATCGCGAATGAAATGTAAATTGATGGAGTTTCGTCAACTTCCCTCACAAACACAGGAATTTGCTTTTTAAATTTCGTATACTGATCGATCCACCTGGTTTTTCAAAATAAGATATGACATTGATAACAAGATATTGGCTGACAAGAAAAAATGATTGCCTTTTGCTTTTATTCATTTTCGCAGGAACTCTTGCACTGAGGATTTATCTCGCTTTGATGGATGATGTAATAACTTCCGACGGGCTTTTATATATAAACAATGCTAAATTGATCCAGCTTGGACAATGGAAAGCGGTCTTCGAAAGGAGCTTCATTCATATTTATCCACTTCTTATTCTCCTTTCCCACAAGATTGTTGCCGACTGGGAACTTGCAGCCAGGGCTGTTTCGGTCCTAACGGGGTCTCTTGCCGTTATACCTTTGTTTTTGCTTGCCAGAGGAATGTTTGGAATTCGTATAGCGATAGTATCTTCAATTTTTTACATGATAAATCCCAAACTTGCAGAATATTCGTCGCAGGTTCTGAGAGAACCTGCGTTTTGGTGTTTTTCCATTACGGCTCTATGGCTCGCGTGGAAGAGTATTTCTGAGAGACGGATATTTTATATGGTTTTATCAAGCATTTTTACGGGATTATCAATGTTTGAACGCCTTGAAGGCATCGGGGTTGCGATAATAATTCTCTTATGGAATATCTGGTATTTTTTGCAGGTGGAACGTGACCGTAGACGTTTAATACTGTTTCCCGTAATTTTCATATGTGCTATGCCGGTCCTGTTCTCGCCGTTCCTTATTTTTCTGGCAGGCAAGCTCGAAAGGTGGATATTTGGCCTGGCATCGGTAGGCTTACCCAGTATAATGAGGAGCAAGGGAGATCTTGATTTATCACCTGAGCTTATGAAAATGTTACCGCGCGATATGAATTACTTTTTAGAACTGGCAATAAACAACAGATACACGATATTTTTTTCCGAGATAATTTTTAAGATCATCAAATCAATGAACGTGATGTTTGCTTTACTTGCATGTGTTGGTTTCTTTAAGGCTGTAAAAAGTGTTAAAAATGATAAAAAACAATTTCTAATCGTTGCATGGTTTGGAATATTTTTTCTTATAGCCCTGCTTCATATCGGAGCAATTTATTATCTGAGTACTAGACACGGCCTTTTGATGGGTATCCCCGCGTTGATCTGGGCAGGGATGGGTTTTTATGAAGTTCGTGATTTCATACGCGCGTGGCTGAATAAGAGACAATACCTTCAAAATCATATCAAGTATATGACTGTTGTGCTAATTTTGATTATCGTCGGAATCGTATTTCCGAAAACATTATGTTTAGGTGTAGATAGATCGAAAGCCGAATTGAAGCAAGCGGGCCGGTATCTCAAAAACATGGGGTATTCACAAACAAGGTTTACGGGAGATGTCGGGCTTGCCCGGGTGGTCTTCTATGCGGATGCCGAATTTATCGTAATTCCTCCCGGATTATCTATGCAAAATGCTGAAACATTCATCAGGCAGAATAATATAAGATATATGATCATTAATCAAAACAGGAAAGATACATTGCCAGATTATTTTACACAAGAGTTTGACGGACTGACAACAAAAAGATCCGAACATCCGGAACTGAACACATACAAAAATTACAGGATATGTATCTATAGAATAAATTCCAGAAACTAAAACAGGTTAGCATTAATTTGATATCTATACAAAAATGGGTTACAAAAAACTATCGAGGTATGCCAGTATAATTCGGTGACAGATGATGAAATCGTCGCGTTTGGTCCACAAGATTATCGAGAAACCTATCGAAGAACAGCTTGTAATTTTGTCAAATGAATTTCCTGGCAAGGTTGCATTTTCGACCAGTTTTGGACAGGAAGACCAACTGCTGACTGATATTATCTTTAAGAATAACATCAATATAAAAGTATTTTCTTTGGACACCGGGCGCTTATTTGAAGAAACATACAAAGTGTTCCAGTTAACTCAACAAAGATATCAAAAAGAAATATACACGTATTTTCCTGATCACGAACAGGTGCAAAATCTGCTCAATAAGAAAGGCCCCTACAGCTTTTATGAATCCGTCGACAATAGAATTGAATGCTGCAACATACGAAAAGTAGGGCCGCTCACAAGGGCATTGTCGGGAATGGATTGCTGGATCACTGGATTACGGACAGAACAATCTGAGAATCGCAGGAATATGTCCCTGATAAACTGGGATGAAAAATTCAATCTATATAAATTTAATCCTCTCAAGAATTGGGGCTTACATAACGTTTTAGATTATCTTAAAAATAATAATGTTCCTTATAATTCACTCCATGATAAAGGTTTTATAAGTATCGGGTGTGAGCCGTGCACAAGGGCTGTCAAGCCCGGTGAAGATATCCGTCGAGGCCGCTGGTGGTGGGAACACGATACAAAAAAGGAATGCGGTTTGCACGCTCTTTCTTAGATACCAATCACGGTAATGTCAAGCAGAAGAAACCGCGAATAATAACTGACCATTATGATTATCTACTTTACACGATTTGTAGGCGGTGTTTTTAAAGCGCGCCGAACGATAGTGGCCCTTGCCAGCCGGCAGATCCTGTCGCGGTACTCTGGAACATTGTTTAGAGGCATTTGGGAAGTGGCACACCCTGCTGTCACGATACTACTTTATTGGTTTATCTTCTCGGTTGCCTTCAAGGCTAAAGGACCGGAGGGTGTGCCATTTATTGTTTATTTTATTACGGGAATGCTGCCCTGGATGTTCTTCGCAGACGGGATAAGCAACGGCACTCAGGGGATAATATCGCACAGTTTCCTTGTCAAAAAAACGGTATTCAAATCTGAGCTTCTTCCGTTCGTATATTTGGCCGAGAGCGGCTTGAAACATATTGTTTTGATGCTTATCGCCGTGATCGTATTAGTTATCAGTGGGGTCAGATTTTCATGGTATTTTATCCAGCTGCCCTATTATTTCTTTGTATTATGCGCCTTTATGATAGGCCTGCAATGGCTGCTGAGTTCGGTGAATGTTTTTCATCGGGATATCGGGCAGATTGTGAACATAGTATTGACTGTTTGGTTCTGGGCGACGCCAATCGTGTGGGTTGTGAAGGGGTTTATCCCGCCGCAATATGAATGGCTTCTTTTTATCAATCCAATCTGTTATATCATCGAGGGGTACCGTCTTTCACTTGTGTATCACAAACCGCTCTGGAATCACTGGCAGCAGGGACTTTATGTTTGGGGATTGCTGATTGTAGTGGTTGGTGCGGGCGCCCAGGTATTCAGGCGCCTGAAACCGCATTTTGGTGACGTACTGTGAAAACAGCGGCCCTATCGAGCCCCGACGATACTGTCATCTCGGTGAGAAATGTATCCAAGCAGTACAAGCTATATTCATCTCACAAGGATCGCTTGAAAGAGGCACTGCACCCTTTCAGGAAAACCTATCACGAAATATTTCAGGCTCTTGCCGATATAAATTTTGATGTCGCATCCGGACAGAGTGTCGGCTTGCTCGGAAGAAACGGTGCCGGTAAATCGACTCTGCTCCAATTAATTGCCGGCGTTCTTACGCCGTCCGGGGGAATGATACAGGTATCAGGCCATGTGGCCGCATTGTTGGAATTGGGCGCAGGATTTAACCCGGATCTTACCGGACGCGAGAACGTGATCCTTGCCAATACTATAAATGGCATACCCAAGAATGAATTGGGGGACCGCGTTGCACTGGTGGAAGAATTCGCGGACATAGGCGTTTTTTTTGACCAGCCAATGAGAATATATTCATCGGGCATGTTTGCCCGTGTAGCCTTTGCCAATGCCATACATGTCAATCCTGCCGTATTGATCATTGATGAAATACTTGGGGTGGGGGACGCGAAGTTTCAGGAAAAATGCTACAGCACTATCCGGAAATTACGTGACCGGGGCGTAAGCATTCTCTTTGTCAGCCACAGCACCGAGGTCATCCAGCGGAATTGTGAAACAGCTTTGCTTCTCGAGGCCGGCAGAGTAGTGGCGAATGGTCCCGCCGATGAAGTAGTAGCTGCCTACCATGACCTATTATATGGTTCGCAAAAAAATCAGGACAAAAAAGTGGTGGTTAGTTCTTCGCCGACAATTTCAGAAAATACTGGGAAACTTGATTTAGATAAGTTTCTGCAAGGAATGAACGGATCGCTCTACCGTAATTTCGGACATTACAATCGTTACGAGCGAAGACTGGGCAATAACGATGCGGAAATCATTGATTTTGTTGTCTCTGCTGATGATGATTTTCAATTCGGTCTACTCCAAGGAAATGAGAAATTAATGATTTATTTGAAGATTAAATTTAATCGAAAAGTCGAATTTCCCCATATAGGATGGGCGATAGTGAGTAAGGAAGGAATAGTAATTGCCGGTTCAAATACCTCAATGTGTACGAATACAGAGATCCCGTTTGCTTTGGCGGGACAAATGTGCATTTATGCCATTGAAATATTTCCAACACTTTGCGGAGGCAATTATTTTGTAAATATCGGGATGATGGAACGACATGAAAATGAATTCGCATATCTTGATGTCAGGAGATCGGTCATTCATTTCGACGTAGCTGATTCCGGTAGATCAACGGGTTTTTTTGAGTTTCCCTCAAAGTACTATATTCTTAACGTGAGAGCATCACAATAATTTACCCGAATATTTATCCATCATTTGGAGAAGATGACCAAAATGCGTTGCGCATTTTGCTGGATAGGGTATGCAATTCCAGCTGCCGTGTTTTAGAGATTGGCAGTTGGCTGGGAGCGGGCAGTACTCGCGTAATTATTGAGAAACTGACATCATTGCGAAATTCCAGGCTTTACTGTGTAGATACATGGAAGGGTAGCCCCAATGTTCCTGCTCATCAAACAATTGTGGCCGAATACAATGTGTTCGAGACATTTATGCACAACATTCGACAAGTTGGAGGAAATGATATAGCCTGTCCCCTCGTTATGGACAGTCAACGCGCCGCAGAAATAATTGCCGATGGATGTTTTGACCTCATTTTTATCGATGGCGATCATTCGTACGCCAGTACGAGGGATGATATCAGAAATTGGTATCCAAAGGTTAAAAGGGGCGGCATCCTGTGCGGGCACGACTGCGAATGCCGCCCAAGAGGCCCGCTGCGTGATAGGATCGTTTGTTCACGGGATGTGGATTATATTTCGGGCGAGGGCACTCCTTTCTCGGTGATTCACCCGGGCGTTGTCCTGGCGGTTGAGGAAGCGTTTGCTGACTCGGCGCATCTGTGGGCTGATAAAACCCTGATAAGAAAGGAAGGTTCAGAAGGTCGGGCGAGTTTATGGGATGTTGTTCTTTAAGAACTCTTAATGTGGTTCGATAATGAATCGAAATACGGAAGGGGTTCACGTTCTTTGGAATTAATGGGATTTAATGATATTCGGGAAATTTTACCACTACCGCGCCATCCGGGATATTCGTGGCGAAATTATCCTTTCTGAGGTTTTTTGGACTTGCGGTAGTCTACTTTGTTAAACTGAAGATATAGATATTTTGGGAGAAGAAACGTAAAATGCACGGAGATAAAACAAGCAAATATCTGGTCATTGGTCCGCCCCGAGGTGGTTTTACATTATTACTATCTGTTCTTTCCATACTGTATCGGGATAAAGGAAAACGTAAAAGGTGGGCCCAGGAGATAGCCGATCCGTATATCGCAGTTGCGGGCGAATACCTGGATGCCGCCGTCCGGGATTATTTCCACGGTACGGTTGGCCAGGACCGTTTATTCTTCAATAAAGAATTTTCTATTCTTGTGGGCGGGCCGAAATGGATATCGAACGATGATCCCCATACGGTTTGTGTTAGAAAATACCTTGGCATCAAAGGTGAGGGCGATTTTACTTTCATCCTTTATTTACCGAGATGGGTACTGGCTTTTGACGAGATCGTACACTCTCACAGCCATCCCGCGCGCTGGCTCGAAATGCCGGATTATGCTGACTTTCGCAAATTCGCCTCGATCAGGAACCCGATCGATATCATCCATTCATCCGTATTCTCTATTAATGCTCTGGCCAGCGAGTACATACAGCGCGAATTAAAACTAAATGAACATGAAATACGCCGTGAACTTGCCTTGAACAAATTGACCAATCCGCCCTTCATTGCCGGCCTCATTACCTTCCTCAAGAAATATCTCGACGAGTTCATCCCTGTTGCGGAGCGTTTCGATTATCTTATGCGATGGGAAGATCTCATTCAGGCGCCGGCTGAAGAGATACAGAAAATTGCCGAGATAGCAGGGGAGCCGGTTGAAGCTGACCATGCCTCCCGCATCTGGACCGAACTTGAATACCGCAACCTGACGCGGTATCACAAGCATAGTTTCCGTAAGGGTGTGCTTGATGACTGGATGCTTAATATCACCAACACGCACCTGAAATTGTTTGAAGAGGCGGGTATGGCGTATTATCTCGAGAAATTCGGATACGATCCGATCCGTTATTTCGATGAATCAACATATACTCCCGACCAGAAGCTTATTGAAGAGCATATACGACAAGAGTCACCTTATGTGGAAAACCT
>CAIQJW010000253.1 GCA_903872255.1 uncultured delta proteobacterium
ATCATCTTCCTCAAATTGGAATAGCTTCTTCAAAGCGTCAAGCACGGCGGGGTCCTGAGTGTCCTTCAAAAGGGCCAGGTATGGATGGACAAGCTTGTTCATGATCGAACGCGTCATGGAGTCCATCGCCGCAGCAACTTCCGGGTCCTTGTCCGTGAGTCTGGCCATTGTTTTCCTGATCTCGCGGACCCTGATGCTATCGGCGGTCGCCATGATATGGCCGATGAGCGGGTTCATGTCCACCTTTTCGAGCCATTCTGAAAATTTTGCCGCCTCGTCATCTATGATAACCCGGGCCTTTTCAGATTCCTTCACCCGGTTCGACAGATGCTTCTGAGATAATTCCTTAAGGTCATCGATATCATACAGATAGACATTGTCCATATCGTTTACGGCCGGGTCCACATCCCTGGGCACGGCTATGTCTATGAAAAATATCGGCCGGTTCTTCCGTTTTTTCATTGCCGCATGAAGCATGTCGATCGTAATGAGGGGTACGTCGGACCCGGTGGATGTCAAAACCACGTCAACCGTCGTGAGGAGTACAAATAATGATTCGAACGGCTTTGCCCGTCCGATGATCGCGCCGGCCAGCTTGTGGGCCTTCTGATACGTCCTGTTCGTGATGAAGATATCAGACAGCCCCTCCTTCTGAAAATACTTCAGGGCTGTTTCGCACATTTCACCCGCACCGACAACAAGTATCTTCTTTTCGTCAAGATTACCGAAGATCCGTTTGGCGAGCTCTACCGCCATTGAACTGATGGAGAGCGGATTATAGCCTATCCTCGTTTCGGTCCGTATGCGCTTGGCAACATTAAAGGTCTTGTGGAAGGTCTTGTTGAGAAAGAATCCGGTCGATCTTGCGGACGCCGCGATGCGATAGGCCTCTTTCACCTGCCCGAATATCTCGGGTTCGCCAATAACCATCGAATCGAGGCCACAGGCCACGAGAAAAAGGTGGCGGAGGGCCTCTTCGTCCCTAAAGCTGTACATATAACGGTCAAAGCTGTCGCCCTCGGCTGCGACGGCATCAGAAAGCACGCGCCGGATCTTTTCGGTCATCTCGTCGTTGTCGTCTCCTGAGTAATATATCTCGGTCCTGTTGCACGTGGAGATCGCGACGGCCTCGTGTATCCCTTCCTCGTGTATCCTGGCGAGAACATCGGGGATGGATCCTTCCTTGATGTAGAATTTTTCCCTGACCTCGAGCGGTGCCGTGTTATGGTTGAGACCTATTATGCCGATCGCCTGTTTTTTCATTGTCTATATGTATGTGTGAATGCCCTTCAAGAGAAAATTTACGCCGAGAAAGGTAAAAAGGATAAGCAGGAATCCCAGGATCATCATATATGCGGTTCGTTTTCCCCGCCATCCAAAAACAAGCCTGTTATGGAACAGGATGGCATACACGATCCAGGTTATGAGCGACCATGTCTCCTTCGGGTCCCATCTCCAGTAAGAACCCCAGGCAAAACCGGCCCAGATCGAACCCGTTATGATCCCCGCCGTCAGGAACGGAAACCCCAGGGACATGCACCTGTAGTTGATCCTGTCAAGAGTGGAAAGCGATGGGAATTTTTCCGAAAAGAAAAACGTTCGTTTTTTCTTGATCTCTTTTTCGACGACAAGATAGACGACGGAAATAAAGAACCCGACTATAAAGATGCCGTTGCCTAGGAAAGAAAGGATCGCGTGGACGGGGAGCCACGCGCTTCTTAGCACCGGGACGAGGGGTTTTATGTCAGAGGGAAAATTAAGGGACATTATGACGATCAGGCTGACGAGAGGTGCGATAATGCAGCCGATCATGGGGACCCGGTACGCCCGCCGGATATAAATGAAGAAACCGGCGATGCACAGGGAAAGAAATGACAGGGATTCGTAAATATTGGTTATCGGCGTATAGCCTGCCTCGAAATAGCGCACGAGAAGGCTTGCGCAATGAATTACGAAGCCGGTTATCATGCCGTAATATCCAGGCTTTTCCAGAAAAGGCCTGTTAAGGGCAAGGCTCAGGGCATATATCGATGTGGAGAGGAGATAAAAACCAAGGGCTGTATAAACGAGATATACGTTCATGGTATCCGGCGGTCAACGATCTTTTTCATGCCTGAGATACCCGTCCCGACTATGTCTTCCATATCCATGGAACCAATAAATTTCATGATATCCCGGCGCACACCCTTGTCCGGCACTGTTTTCAGAAGATATTGCCGTATGGTGCCGATGATCCGGACATACGCAACGTGATCTTTGGTGATAGTCTTTTCGATGGCCTGCCGGATCTTTTTCGATGCCATGGGAAGAAGCCCGGACGTCGATATCGCTATTGTGACATTGCCCTTTTTGACTATGGACGGAACAATGAAATCGCACTCCTCGGGTTTGTCGACGACATTCACCGGTATCCTGAGTTGGGCAGCGTCTTCCCGTACAAGCCGGTTCGTTCCCCTGTCATCGGTGCATGCGAAGATAATGGCGGCATTTTCGTGATCACCCGGCCTGTATTCACGCAAAACGAGGCTGATCCTGCCGGTATCGGCGAGATGGGCCAATTTTTTTGTCGCTTTGGGGCTTATGATGCGGACGGAGGCGTTGAATTTCAGAAGCATCACGGCCTTTCGCTCGGCCACGGTGCCGCCCCCGATTATCAGGCATTCTTTTCCCGAGACGTCGAGGAAGAGGGGAT
>CAIQJW010000254.1 GCA_903872255.1 uncultured delta proteobacterium
GATGATGAGAGAATTGAACCGGAACGGCTGCCATGAGAGTTCATATCCTTTCCAAGTATCGAATCCCGTTATCGAGTTCATTTCTGTCATAAGTCGTAAAGATCTTCATTCCCGGAAAAATGCATACGGTAATATAACAGGCAAAGGGGGGCGTCGTGCGCGATGTGGTCCAAAAGATCGTTGCAACCGAGAACCAGGGAAAACGTATTGTTGAAGAAGCCAGGGCCGAGGCTGACCGTATCGTCGCCGAAGCCCGGAAACAGACACAGGATATTGGTGTGAAGGCATATCAGGACGCAGGCAGGGAAGCGCAGGGAATTATCGCAAAAGCGGTTGAGTCGGCCGAGGGCCAGAAACAGAAAAGCCTCGCAGACGCTTCTGCCGCGATCGAGAGGGAAGTAGTTATAGACGAAGGTTCGAGACAAAAGATCGTTGACGAGATCATCCGGTACGTATGCTTCACGCGAGGGCCCCGTAAGGAGACGCATTGAGTAATCTCGATTATCTGGCTGCCCGTTTGCACGGGAGCCGGAGCAAGATGGCGGAAGGAGAAAGGCTCGATGCCTTGTGCCGCATCCGCAGTATTGAAGAATACGCTCGAACCGTATTACCCGACAGGGAAGTCCGGGGTACTGCGGACCTTCAGCGGCAACTGATCGAAGAGTTCATCAGTGAAATATCGCTTATAGCAGCTCAACTAGAACGGGCACGGGCGCATCTCGTCAAATGGATGCCTGTCCGCTTCGAAGCGGAGAACCTCAAGGTACTTTTGAGATCATCCATTACGAAGGTCAACCCCGAAGAGGCAGCTCTCCACCTGATGCATGTTCCGGGACTCAAACCTGCCGAGGTCCATGCTCTGGCAATCGCGGGATCCGTCACGGATTTTCTGCGCGTCTTGAGAGGTGGCCCCATAAAGAAAAGCCTTAAAATGGCGGTGATCGAATATGGCGAAGATGCCCGGCCGTTCTTTTTTGAGGCGGCCATCGACAGGGGATATCTTGCTGAACTCGTTCAGCGCTTCAATGCCCTGTCAGACGGCGAACGTGCGGAGGCAGGTAATCTGATACGCAATGAGGCCGATATATTCCACCTGGTCCTTATGCTTCGCGGGCGGTTCAATTATGGGCTTGCATCGGATCAACTTTCGTCCATGCACGTACCGGGAACGTCCATCAGTAGAACCACCTTTGCGGACATGCTGAACGACACCGATCCTTTGACCGCCGTGAACCGCGTCGTAATGCGGGTTCTCGATCCCCTCCCGTTCGAAGGAGGCAAAGGCGATCGGGACATTCCGGTGACGGTCCTTGAGGGGCTCGCATGGCGCCGTTACCTGCGTGTAGCCAATGTGACATTCCGGAAAAGCCACATGGGGTTCGGTGCCGTTGTCGCGTATCTCGCAATTCGCCGTATCGAGATCGCGAACCTGATAACTGTTTCCGAGGGTATACGCGCGGGAATGGAACCTGATGCGATCAGGGCACGGACCATCCCGCGGATGGATACGGAAGGAGCGTATGTTTAGAGCGACCCCGATGATGCATATCGATGCGGCCGTCCTGGAACGGGACGAGCGCAAGGTGCTTAAGAGCCTGGGAAACCTCGGGGCGGTGCAGCTTACCCGTCAGGCGCAGGATGATCAAATGTCCCTTGCAACCCGTGATGACGATCAGGAGATAATGCGGTATGACCGCCTTCGCCTTCGGATCGAGGAGGTCCGCCGCCTGCTCGAGGTTCCGGCGGCTGACGAAATGGAACAGCCGGGTACAATGGACATCAATGAGGTTGAAAACCGTCTCCAGACAATGGAGGGTCACCTCACGGAACTCACCGACCTTCGCAGGGCTTACAGACAGCGCCAACGTGAGCTTGCCGCTCTATGCCAGCAGGTCGAGGGTTACCGCGATCTCAATATCCCGCTCGACGGCCCGGATAGTTATTCCTTCCTGCATTTTGTCACCGGCACGATCCCTGTTGAACATATCGGGGACCTGCGCACGCAACTTGGCAGCGACACGGCTCTTGTTACACTTCCCGAGCAAAAGGGCCGTTATCCGGTTATAGCCATGACTACGCGCGGACAGTCCGCGGCCCTTGCAGACGCCCTTCAAGGGGTCGGTTTCCAGAAAGATGTCCTTCCCGTGCAGGATGGGGCAACCGCCGATTCACTGTGTTCGGAAAAAGAGAACGAGCAAAAGCGGCTGGACGAAGAACTCGAGCGCCTCGGCATCAGGATCCGTCAACTCGCAGAGGACTTCTCACCGGACCTCTACCGGATGGAATCGATGATCCATACTGAGCTCGGCATTTCAAGGGCGCAGCAAAGCCTTGGACGTACCGATGCCGCCGTTTTTATCTCCGGCTGGGTGCCGGATCACAAGTCGGCGGACGTAACGGAGGTTTTGAAGGCGGTTACGGGCGGCCGTTGTGTGGTCGAAATGCAAAAGCCAGGTAAAACCGAGGATGTCCCGACACTGCTTAACCATTCGAACCTGATGCGTCCATTCGGCATGCTCATGTCTTCGTACGGGGTCCCGAATTATCGCGAGTTCGAGCCGACATTGTTTGTTGCCGTCAGCTACGTCCTGATGTTCGGTATCATGTTCGGTGATGCCGGACAGGGGGCAGTACTGGTGGCCCTCGGCGTTGCGGCTCTTTTGAGGGGCAAAACGGAAAAAGTACGGGATGTCGGGGTTCTTCTTTGCTCATGCGGTTCATCGAGCATCGTTTTCGGCATCATCTACGGGAGCGTTTTCGGCCTTGAATATTTTAAGCATTTTGCCCTGTGGCATGACCCGCTTGAAGGGGATCCGATGGGCCTTATGTACGGGGCGATCGCCGTCGGGATCATCATGATCAGCCTGGGATTGATATTGAACATCGTAAATAGGTTTCGGCGTGGCGACATCATCGGCGGCTTCCTCGATAAATTCGGCGTTGCGGGCATTTTCTTTTATTGGGGTGTTCTCTCCATGATCATATTCACGAAATCCTTCGAAGCATGGGGACTCATGAAGGCCGCCATGATCGTTTTTCTTGGTATTCCCATACTGGCATGGATAACAAAAGAGCCCCTCGAATACCTCCTTCGGCATTCCCACGAAAATGATGGAGAGCATACGCTTACATCTGCAATAACAGAATCCTTTGTCGGGGCATTCGAGGGCTGTTTGAGTTATCTCGCCAATACGATCAGTTTCATGCGTCTTGGCGCCTATGCGATGAGCCATGCGGCACTTCTCGTCGCTGCGTTCATGCTCGCGGAACAGGTGAAGCATCTCGCCGGCGGGATAATATGGAACGTGATCGTGATAATCCTCGGCAACCTGGTTGCAATCGTGCTTGAGGGGATCATCGCATCCGTGCAGGCGCTGCGTCTCGAGTATTACGAGTTTTTCGGAAAATTCTTTTCGGGCAATGGTCAGGCATTCGAACCGTTTCGCCTGACAGGAAACTCAAGGCTTAAACCGTCCTGATCGAAAGGACGGATAGAGCCGGTTAAGGGCCGGCAAGGGGAGGTGTCACATGAGGAAGTTGCTCCAATGGTTCGTTGGTGCCGTTCTTGTTCTGATCACGGTGTGCCTGCCGGCGTTTGCTGAGCAGACAGCACAGGATGCGGGCGGTGCTCAGGCAGCGGCACGGACCATCGGCCTTGCTCTCGCAGCGGCCGTTGCCGTGAGCTTAAGCATCCTCGGGGCAGGGTATGCAGTTGCAAAGATAGGTTCCGCGGCTCTTGGCGCGGCCGTCGAGAAGCCTGAACTGCTCACGCGAAGCATTTTGTTCGTCGCGCTTGCCGAGGGGCTTGCAGTCCTCGGTTTCGCAATTGCCATGATGCTCCTGCAGAAGATCTAGGAGGATCGAGGTGAAGTTCTTCTGTATCGCGGACGCGGATACGCTGCGCGGTTTCAGGCTGGCAGGGGTTGACGGCCGGGTTGTCGCGACGGCCGAGGAGTCTCGTCAGGCTGTAGAGGATGTATTGCGGCTGCCCGACTGCGGCATCGTGATCATCACTGCCGATGCAGCCGATATGGTCCGCGAAATGATCGATACGGTCCGGCTTGAACGGGACCGCCCGCTCATTATCGAGATACCGGGACCCAGAGGAAAGCCGGCCGAATCAAAAGGTTTACGGAGATTCGTCCAGGAGGCCGTCGGTATTCGACTATGCCAAAGTGAGGGATCATAAATGACCATGACCGATCCGGATTCTTCAGAGGCTCTGTGCAAGGAGATACTTGCAAGCGCCGGGCGCGAACATGATGAAATTGTGCAATCCGCGAAGCAGGAAGCCGAAGACCTGTTGAAGAAGGCAAATGCCGGGGCGGATGATACCCGGCTAAGACGCA
>CAIQJW010000255.1 GCA_903872255.1 uncultured delta proteobacterium
CCCAAGATAACTGAGCGCAAGTGCAAAAAATACAAAGTACCATCCCCGTATTATAGGGGTCCTTCTCATATGGCCCATGTCTGCATATAAGGCCTCACCGCCGGTTGCACACAGGATCACTTCAGATAGGACAAAAAAGCCTGCTATCCCGTTATGAGAAAGAAATGTAATTGCGTACCATGGATTGATAGCCTTCAAGACGGACGGAAACGAAATGATTGACAGCGCACCCGAAATGGCAATGGAAAAAAACCAGATAAGCATAAGAGGCCCGAATGCCCCGGCAACCTTCTCCGTCCCTTTTCTCTGAAATGCAAACAATACTATCGCAATAACGGCGGCTATCAGGATGAGCAATGTCTGCCGCGTACCCTCTAAACCGGGTATGAGCAATATACCTTCGACGGCGCTCAAAATACTGATGGCAGGTGTTATAACGCCGTCACCCACGAGAAGGGATATACCGATAAAGGTAAGTATCGTAACTAATGCGGCCCCTCTGCCCCTTTTCAACAGACGAATGAGCTGTGCTCTGAGAACGATAGTTCCCCCTTCGCCTTTTTCGCCGAGGCTCATGGCAAGCCAGGCATATTCTACGGACACAAGTATAACAAGGGTCCATATAACGAGGGATAGGACGCCCATAACATTGGTGCTGGTAGGTTTGAGAAGAATAAAAATGACTGTGAGCGTGTAGATCGGGCTGGTGCCGATGTCGCCAAAAACAAGTCCGAGCGATTTAATTACATCTTTGCTTTCTTCGAGAAGATCGCGCTTTTGGTGCCGTGATGGAATGTCGTTGTCCATTCGCTCCTCACTATCTTCTAATCCTTGAACAGCTTGAGCCTCAGCGAGTTGCCGACCACTGAAATCGAGCTTACGACCATTGCTGCCGCACCGAATATAGGCTCGAGCCTGATCCCGAAGAAAGGGTACAGTACACCGAATGCTACGGGTATGCCGAGGACATTGTAAATGAAAGCCCAGAAAAGGTTCTGCCTTATGATCCTGATCGTCTTCTTCGATAATTTAATGAGGCTTATCAGGCGCGACAATTGACCTTTCATAAGGACCACGTCGGCCGATTCTATGGCTATATCGGTTCCTTTGCCCATTGCAACGCCAATATCTGCCGCAGCAAGTGACGGTGCGTCGTTTATACCGTCGCCGACCATGATGGTTATCCCCTTTTTCTTAAAATCTTCGACAATAGATGCCTTCTTGCCGGGCAGGACCCGATAAAAATATGTGTCAATTCCAACCCGCCTGCTTATTGTCCGCGCCCCGTTCAGGCTGTCACCGGTTATCATGACCGGCTCTATGCCCATGGTTTTAAGGTCGCTCACGACCCCCATCGATTCTTCCCGCACGGTATCACT
The DNA here is from genome assembly GCA_903872255.1 of uncultured delta proteobacterium. GTDB lineage: Bacteria > Desulfobacterota > Syntrophorhabdia > Syntrophorhabdales > Syntrophorhabdaceae > Delta-02. The sequence goes on from CAIQJW010000255.1 coordinate 1,380, forward strand.
GAAAGTAAGAAGCGCTACGAGGCCGGTATCATTCCAGAGAATGACAGGCGAAGCCGCTGAGTTCTCTTTCTCCTCGTACAAGCGCGATATGTTATCGCTAAGGCCCGGGCCTTCTTCTTCATAAAAGGTCCTGTTTCCCATACGGTACGATATTCCGTTTATCTCACCTTTTATTCCCCTTCCGGCTACCGCAGCAAAATTATCGACAGCAATTGACGGGATATTCAATTCCTGCGCTTTCCTTCTCAACGCTTCGGAAAAAGGATGTTCAGACTGCCGCTCGAGGTTAAACGCGGTCCGGAGTACGTCTTCCTCGTTATGGTGACCAAGGGGGATGAGATCTGCCAGGACTATGGTGCCTTCGGTAAGGGTCCCGGTCTTATCGAAGAGAACGCTGCGTGTCTTGTTGGTAAGCTCGAGAGCTTCAGCGCTCTTGATCAGGATGCCCCGTCTCGCGCCGGTGCCGGTTGCAACCATTATTGCCGTCGGGGTTGCAAGGCCGAGAGCACACGGACACGCAATAATAAGGACGCTTACGAACGAAAGGATGGCATTGGTTATCCTCGGTTCCGGCCCAAGAAAGAACCATACCAGAAAGGCGCAAACGGCTATCGCGATGACAACCGGCACGAACACGCCCGCCACCCTGTCGGCTAAGCGCTGGACCGGAGCTTTCGTGAACTGTGCTTCTTCGACAAGCCGTATTACTTTGGCGAGGACCGTATCGGATCCGATCCGGGTTGTACGGACGGTAACAGAACCTTTGCCGTTTATCGTTCCGCCTACCACCTCGTCATCGGCCCCCTTGTGGACCGGCATGCTCTCTCCCGTGATCATCGATTCATCAACATACGTACTTCCCTGCATAACGGCGCCGTCTATGGGCACCTTCTCGCCGGGCCGGATAAGAACCACATCGCCCACCTCGAGGGAATCCGTTGGCACCCGCTTTTCAACCCCGTCTTTCAGGACAATGCATTCTTTTGGCGCCAGTTCGTAAAGCAGCTTGATGGCCGTGTATGTCCTAGTTTTGGCTTTTGATTCGAAATACCTGCCGAGGAGAATAAGCGAGATAATGGTGGCGCTAGAATCGAAGTATGTCATTGTCGATACGCCGGCTGCGCTGATGACATGGGGAAAGAACGTCACGAAGGCGCTATAAAAGAAAGCTGCAGATGTCCCCACGGAGATCAGTGTGTTCATATCGGCAGTGAAATGTTTGAGGTTGGTGATCGCGGGCCCGTGAAACCTCAGGCCGAAATAGAACTGGACGGGGAGCGTGAGAATGAGGAGGATGAAGTTATTATAGGGCAGGACCATCCACATCGAAAAGACCATGATAATGACTGAAAGGGATATTGACCAAATGAAATCTTTCCTAAGCCCTGCCTCCTCCTTTTGCGCCCTGATCGTAACATCTGCCTCGATATCGACGTCGTATCCGATATCGCGTATACGGTCAATCACCTCTTTCAGCTCGAGCTCGCTTCCTGGCTGAATAACCGCCTTTTTCAGGGGAAAATTGACACGCGCCTCGGCAATGTCCGGCATTTTGTTAAGTTCCCTCTCGATCCGGGCAGCGCATGCAGCACAGTTCATACCGGTTATCGGGAGTTCTATTTTTTCAGGCATTTTCTTCCCTTGCGATACTTCAATTCAATAGTATAAGGCAGAGCGTGGATTACCACAAGGTCACACACTATCCTTTCGCGGAATGCATTTCATTGACTTGTTAAATTGCAAAAGTGTACTATACAGGGACTTTTTTGACCCAAATTGACGTGAAGGAGGGAGATCGAGCCGGTGGAGTTTATCAAAATGATCTTTGATTTTATCATTCATATTGACGTGCATTTGAGCGAGCTGATCCGAAGCTACGGGATGTGGACCTATCTTATCCTGTTTCTCATCATTTTTTGTGAGACCGGCCTTGTCGTGGCGCCGCTCCTTCCCGGTGATTCGCTTCTCTTCGCCGCAGGGACTTTTGCCGCCCGCGGTGATTTCAACGTATTCTGGCTTTTTGTGCTGCTCTCTATTGCAGCCATACTGGGCGACACGGTCAATTACTGGGTAGGGAAGGTCATAGGGCCAAAGGTTTTTCACAATGAGAATGTGCGGTTCCTCAACAGGAAATATCTCGACAGGACGCATGAATTTTACGAAAAATACGGCGGCAAGACGATAATTATCGCCCGTTTTGTCCCGATCATCAGGACATTCGCCCCTTTCGTTGCCGGGATCGGAAGCATGACGTACGGAAAATTTATCAGCTACAACGTCATCGGCGGCGTCGTGTGGATAGGGTCTTTTGCTTATGCCGGCTATTTCTTCGGAAATATCCCGATGGTAAAGCGGAATTTTACACTCGTTATTTTTGCGATCATAATCCTGTCGGTCATGCCGGGGGTAGTCGAATTCATCAAACACAAAATGAAGAATAGCAAGGCGTAAGGCGTAAGGCGTAAGGCGTAAGGCGTAAGGCATCCATCACCCTGTCGTCATTCCCGCGAAAGCGGGAATCCAAGGTTTTGTATTTATTTCTCTCACACGATTTGTGCCATGAAAACATAAAAAAGAAAACCTTGGATTCCCGCTTTCGCCGGGATGACGAGCTGGGGGCCGATTGCCTCGCACCTATTGCCTATCCAGCACTTCCCTTATCTTCTTGAGCAGTGTGGCGGGTGTTAACGGTTTGTCCAGAAAATCGTACTGTTCGTTTTCGACGCCCCTCTCGATAACGATGTCATCTGTATAGCCGCTCGTAAAAATGACCTTTACGGAAGGGTCTATTTTCCTGATCGCCTCATACGCTTCTTTTCCATTCATTTTCGGCATGACGACATCGAGGATGATAAGGGCGATATCGCCTCTGCGCTGGCGGAACATTTCAACTGCCGCCGAACCATCCATGGCGGCAAGAACGCTATATCCATGATCGCGGAGAACTCTCATCGAGAGTTGGCATAATTCTTTATTATCCTCCGCTATCAGTATCGTTTCGATGCCGCCGACGATCTGCGTAACATCAATGTCATCTTGCGGTTCCAGCCAGACGAGCGGCAGATAAACCGAAAAAACACTCCCTTCACCCGGCTGGCTCCGGACATCTATATATCCATTGTGCTGTTTGATGATGCCGTAGACAGTTGAGAGCCCGAGCCCGGTGCCCCGGCCTAATTCCTTCGTGGTATAAAATGGCTCGAAGATCTTCTCGATGGTCTTCTTGTCCATACCGATCCCGGTATCGGAGATCTCTATAAGTGCATGATCTGAAAGGTCGACATTTTTATTTGTCGTCATAAAATAGCTGTTTGCCGCGGCCCGGGCGATCCTTATGGTCAGTTTTCCGCCGCGCGGCATTGCATCGCGGGCATTTGTAACGAGGTTCATTATGACCTGGTCAAGTTGACCGACGTCCGCCATAACAATAAGGCGTTCGTCATTCTTGTTGATCAGGAACTCAACATCCTCGGGAATAAGCCGCTCAAGCAGGCGGTGCAGTTTTTCCACGGTATCGTTTAAAACTATGGGCTTCAGGTCAATTACCTGTTTCCTGCTAAAGGCCAGCAGGCTCTGTGTAAGGTTTGCAGCCTTTTCCGAGGATGTCAGGATGTGTGAGGCATACGAGTAGAGAGGATCGTGCTTGTCCATTTTCATCTGAAGGAGGCTGGCATATCCCATTATCGCGCTCAGAAGGTTGTTGAAATCATGCGCAACCCCGCCGGCGAGGGTTCCTACTGCCTCCATTTTCTGAGATTGGAGCAGCTGTGATTCGAGGTGCTTGCGCTCGGTAATATCCGTGTGGGTACCGATGGCCCGAAGAGGCTTTCCATCCTCGGTCCGGCTGAGGATCTTACCCCTGTCGAGGATCCATTTATACGTACCATCTTTGGATCTCAGGCGATACTGACTGATATAGACGGGTGATCTGCCTTCAAGGTGACTGTTCAGTTTTGCGTAAACATCGGCCTTATCGTCGGGATGGATCCGGCTGTTCCATTCCTCGAGCGAATCCGTGATCTCATCCTCGGCATAACCGATCATCGCTTTCCATTGTTTCGAAAAATAGACTCTATTACCGGAAACATCCCAATCCCATAGCCCATCGCCGGATCCTTCAAGGGCAAATTGCCAGCGCTCTTCGCTTTCACACAGGGCTTCTTCTGCTTTTCTACGTTCTGTTATGTCCCGGACAAAGGCGCAGAGATACTCAAATTCACCATAGGAAAGATAGCTAATGTTTATCTCGACAGGGAAAACCGAGCCGTCTTTTCTGCGATGTGTTGACCCGAATTGATCCGAACCTTTTTTGACCACATCCGCCCATATCCCAGGCCATGCCTCAGCAGGATGATCCTGGTCAATATCGTGGCCCTTCATCGATAAAAGCTCTTCCCGGCTGTATCCCGTCGATACGCAAGCACTGTCGTTGACATATGCGATCCTTCCTTCGGCATCGATCCAGTAAATGTTATCGACAGCGCTGTCTACGGAGAACTGGGTGAAGCTGAGGGAATTCTCCGCCCTTTTTAAACGCGTCATATCCGTGACCGTACATATATAGGCCCCGCTGTCCGCTTCGGATACCTGGAGAAGTATGTCGAGGATTCGCCCGTCTTTAGCTATCCATTTTGTTTCGGCCTGTCCCTCGCGGTAAAGCTGTCTGCCAACTTTTTCGAATTCCGCCGGAGTTGCATAAAGATAGCTTGCATCGTGTCCGGTCATTTCTTCAAGCGAGTAGCCGGACATTGCACAAACCGGTTCGTTGACCCATTCTACGACCCGGTCGCGGACCCTTCCGATGCCGATGGGGGAGGCCGAGAGAATTGTGAGAAGCTCCTGTTCCGACTCGGCTATTTTGCGCTCAGCTTCTTTCCGGGCAGTGATGTCCTGGACAACGCACAGCAGATAATCGGGGCTGCCGTCGTCTTCTTTCCTGACGCAGTGCGTTGCGATTATCACGTCAATGACCGCCCCGTCCTGTCGGCGATACTGTTTTTCACGGGTGGCTATCGAAGCGGCGCCGTTTTCAAGGAAAGCCTGGTATTTTTCCATTTCCCGAGAAAGCTCTTGGGGTTCAGCGATATCCTGCCATTTCATAGCAAGAAGTTCATCCCGCGAATAACCTACCATATCGCAAAACTTATCGTTGACCTCAAGCCATTGCCCGGATGGATCCAGTATTGTTACTCCGATCAGGGGTACTTCGAAGTATTTTCTGAATCGTTCTTCACTTTTTCTCAAGGCTTCGATCGCTGTCTTCCGTTCGGTTATATCGACCGACACCCCGAGCAGGGACGGTGTCTGCGTTCCCGAAAATGTGAACGGGATCTTGATGGTCTGCAGGTAATGGACGTCTCCCCGGGAATCTGTGATGGCTTCTTCGGGTATATATTTTCGGGTGCCGTTCTCTATTACCTCAAGATCATCATGCAGTGCGCTCTTCTGGTGATCGGATGAAAATGAGCGCGGGTCGATTTGACCGATAAGCTCGTCTACCCCAACGCCGTACGTATCCGCAACGGCTTTATTCGCCAGTATAAATTTTCCATCGATATCTTTTGCAAATATAAAGTGCGGAACCAGGTCAATGATCTGACGCAGCCGCTGTTCACCCTTCTTTAGTGCCTCCTCGGATCTCTTTCTTTCCGTGATGTTACGGATGAAACCGCCGATACCTCTTCCTCCGTCCCCGATAGGGACGGGGAATTTCAAGGTTTCGTATATGCCCTCGCCCACTGTCTCTTCATTGACAACGACTTCCCCCGCCTTAAGGGCTTTGATATCCGTTTCCTGGCAGTTGGCGGCGGCTTCGGCGGGCATCAGATCGAAGTCGTTCCTGCCAATGACCTCTGACTCTTCTTTGCCGAAAAATTGAAGATATGCCTTATTCGCAAGGACATACTGCATTTTCTCGTCCTTAAGGAAAACAAGGTCCGTCGTCGAATCGAAAAAAGTCCTGTACATACTTTCCCGTGTTTCCAGGGATCCGTGGGTTCTTTTCAGCTCTTCTTCGGCTTTTTCTCCTTGTGTTATGTCGGCTATATCGGCCAGGAGCTTTTCGGACCCGGAGATGCTTGAAATAGTGTCCTCTTTCTCGTCTGCCGTGATGAGCAGCGCCCGGGCTTCATGAAAAAGATTCCAGAGAAATCTCGTCTGACGGGATATCAGGTCCCATTTCATGACCGTCTCTTCGAGTACCGAGACAATACCTTGAATGATCGGCGATCCGTTGAAAGCGGGACGCTCCTCCCGCCACATACTGATTGAGTTCAAAAACGTGGCGGGTTCCATCATTTTTATGCTGTCCGCAAGGCCCCGGATGAGATCGGCCGCCACGGAAACGGCCAGGTCCATCAGGGAATGGTCGATTGCAAGGCGTTCGAGAATATGCCTCGCGAGGCCTTCAGGGTCTTTACGCAGAGAAGATATTGGATCTTTCATGGGGTGCTGTCCTGTTGCTGATCATGTAGTGTTTATCCCAGATAAGCCCGAAACGCAACCGGCATTCTGCAATGCCCTTTTTATACATCGAATCCGCAAAATTATCTAAGGTTTTGTCGAACATGCAGCCGGTTTTTTTAAGACTCTCGATGGCGGGTGCATGGATGCGAAAAAAAGGCCCCGTGAACGGTCACAGGGCCTTTTAAGATTAAGTGCAGGTTCCTTATTTTTTCTTTGCCGCCTTCTTTACGGGTTTTGCCTGTTTTTCCTTTATTGCGGCCCGTGCTGCAGCTAGTTTCGCTATGGTAACACGGTACGGGGAGCAACTGACGTAGTCAAGCCCTGTCCGGTGACAGAATTCCACTGAATTAGGTTCGCCCCCGTGCTCGCCGCAGATCCCGATCTTAAGGTTCTTGCGTACGCCGCGCCCGAGTGCGACACCGATCTCCATCAGGCGCCCCACGCCGCCTTCGTCTATCCTCTGAAAGGGATCAGCTGTATAGATCTCCTTCGTCACATAATCTCCAAGAAATTTGCCTGCATCATCGCGGCTCATGCCGAGCGCCATCTGGGTCAGGTCGTTTGTGCCGAAGGAGAAGAATTCGGCTTCAAGCGCGATCTCGTCCGCGGTTATCGCCGCCCGCGGGATCTCGATCATGGTGCCGATCATATAATCGATCTTCACCTTGTGCTTCTTCAGTATTTCCTCGGCTATCTTTACGACTATCTCTTTCTGCAGTTTCAGTTCATTAACATGACCGACGAGCGGTATCATGACCTCCGGTTTTACATTCGTGCCTTTCTTCTTCACGTCGGCGGCGGCTTCGAATATTGCCCTGACCTGCATCTCGGTGATCTCGGGGAAGACAATGCCGAGACGGCATCCGCGATGCCCGAGCATCGGGTTCGCTTCGTGGAGGCTTTCCACCTTGGAAAGGACTTTTTCATAAGGAATGCCCATCTGTTTCGCGAGCGCTCGCATCTCTTTCTCGGTATGCGGAAGGAACTCGTGCAGAGGCGGGTCAAGGGTCCGGATCGTCACGGGAAGGCCTTTCATAACGGTGAAAAGGCCGACGAAGTCCTTTTTCTGGATAGGAAGAAGTTTTGCCAGCGCCTTTCTCCTTCCCGCTTCATCATCGGCGATGATCATTTCGCGTACGGCGTCAATACGATTGCCCTCGAAGAACATATGCTCCGTCCGGCAAAGGCCGATGCCTTCGGCACCGAACGACACCGCAACCGCAGCCTGGTCCGGTTGGTCGGCATTTGTTCTGATGCCCAGCCTACGGGCCTCGTCGGCCCAGCTCATGAGAAGCGCAAAATCCTTGTATATCCCGGATTGTGCCGGTTTCAACGTCTTGTCGACCATTACCTGAAGGACTTCAGACGGGATGGTTTTTATCCGTCCGGCAAAGACCTCTCCCGTTGTCCCGTCGATTGAAACATACTCGCCTTCCTTAATGGTCTTTCCATTTACGCGGATGACCTTTTTCCCATAGTCAATATCAAGATCGCCGCATCCGGCGACGCACACCTTGCCCATCTGGCGCGCTACGAGCGCCGCATGGCTTGTCATGCCGCCGCGGGACGTAAGAATTCCCTGCGCCGCATTCATTCCGCGGATGTCCTCCGGTGATGTGTCGATACGGACGAGGATGACATCCTCTTTGCGCCCCGCCCAGCTTTCCGCGTCGGCTGCGTTAAAGACGACCTTGCCCGCTGCCGCGCCGGGACCGGCGTTGAGTCCTTTCGATACGAGATTGCCGGACTTCAATGCCTTTTCTTTTTCCCTGGGGTCAAATATCGGCCGAAGAAGCTGGTTGAGCTGGTCCGGCTCGACCCGCATCAGGGCCTCTTCCTTTGTAATAAGTTTTTCCTTGACCATGTCCACGGCAATCTTGAACGCTGCAAAAGCGGTCCTTTTGCCGGTCCTCGTCTGGAGCATCCAGAGTTTTTCGTTCTGGATCGTGAACTCAACGTCCTGCATATCGCGGTAATTTTTCTCGAGCGTACCTCTGATCTTAATGACCTGTTTATAAATGTCAGGCCAGACCTCTTCGAGTGATTTGACGGATTTATCGGTTTTTTGCCTCTTGTTTATCGGAAGCGGCGTCCTGATGCCTGCGACAACATCCTCTCCCTGGGCATTTATCAGGTATTCGCCGTAAAATTCATCGTCACCGGTCGACGGGTTCCTCGTAAATGCTACGCCGGTGCCGCAATCCTCTCCCATGTTTCCGAAGACCATGCACTGCACATTGACCGCTGTCCCCCAGTCGCCGGGGATGTCGTTGAGCTGGCGATAGGCAATGGCCCTGTCGGTATTCCATGATTTGAAGACTGCCCCGATGGATCCCCATAATTGTTCCATGGGGTCTTCGGGAAATGTAACACGGAGGCGCTGCTTAATCGTTTTTTTGAATTCCTTGACGAGATCTTTCAGATCATCGACTGTCAGATCGGTATCTGATTGAACGCCGCGCTGTTTTTTCTTTTTATCGATAATAACTTCGAACGGATCGTGCTCGCCCCCTTTTTCCGGTTTGAGCCCGAGCACGACATCCCCGTACATCTGGACGAAACGCCGATAGCAATCGTATGCAAAGCGGGGATTTTTTGTCAGCTTCGCCAGTCCTTCGACTGTTTTTTCATTGAGGCCCAGGTTGAGGACCGTGTCCATCATGCCGGGCATGCTCACGCGGGCACCGGAACGGACGGAGAAGAGGAGGGGATTTTTGGGATCGCCGAATTTCGCGCCCATGATCTTCTCGACTTTTTTGATATTTTCAATAACCTCTTTGTCGAGCCCTTTCGGAGACTTCATATTGTTCTTGTAGAAGAGGGTGCAGACCTCGGTTGTGATGGTGAAGCCCGGAGGAACAGGTATGCCGAGGTTGGACATATCGGCGAGACCGGCACCTTTTCCACCCAGGAGATTCTTGAGCTTCAGGCTGCCTTCAGATTTCTTTCCGCCAAAAAAATACACAAACTTATTTTTTGCCATGATGCTCCTCCTTATTATTCGAAGTGTATCTTTGAAAAATCTGCGAAGGTTAAGAACATATCCTTTATGTGGGTCAATAATGCAAGCCTGTTTGCCTTGACGGTCTCGTCCTTGTCCATGACGAACACCTTGTCGAAGAAATTGTCGATCGTTTCCTTGAAACCGACGAGAATGGCGAGTGCACTATCATAGTCACGTTTGTTCATATGGCCGAGGAAAATGTCCTTTTTGTCCGAGTAAAGACTGAAAAGCTGTTTTTCCTCGTTAAGGATAAGGTGGGCAGGATCAACGGGCGCCGAATCTGATATCTGTTTTGTTATGTTATACACCCGGCGGAACCCGACCATAAGCCGTTGAAAGTCTTCCATCGATTTCTGCGTCGCAAGAGAGACGAGGCGCATATATCCGTCATATATATCGTTCGCGACTAAGGGGAGAACGCTTTCGACGAAATCCTGATCATGGCCTTCTTCCAGCATCGAAAACTTGAAACGGGTTGTTATGAATTCTGTGATCGAATTTCGCGCGTCTTCAAAAGGCAGTCTTTTTTGTATCCCTGCCCCCGCATCGTAGGCCTTTTCAAGAAGGGCCTGCAAAGGCAGGTGCAGTGTGCGTTCTATCGCTATTTTTATAATGCCGAGCGACTGACGCCTCAAGGCGTATGGATCCAGGTTGCCTGTCGGATTTATGCCAACCGAGAAGAACGATACGATAGAATCCATTTTATCCGCCATTGCAGCTATTGCCCCTATGGAACTGCCCGGCAGACCGCCATTGCCGCCTGTCGGCAGATAGTGCTCCTCGATTGCCCGGGCGACATCTGCATCCTCGCCTTCGAGCCCGGCATAGATCCGGCCCATTGTTCCCTGCAGCTCCGGGAACTCGCCGACCATATGCGTTACGAGGTCGGTCTTCATAAGGGGAATCAGCCTGTCGAGCCTGGCGGTTGCGGACGGATCGAGGATGGAGGCAAGATATGACGTGAGCGCCCTTACCCTCTCCATTTTATCCTTGAGGGTACCCAACTTTACATGGAAGACGATGGAAGCGAGGCGTTCATATCGGTCCGCCAACCGGACCTTCCTGTCTTCATCGAAGAAGAACCGGGCATCTGCGAGCCTTGCCCGAAGGACTTTTTCATTCCCTCGGACCACATTCGCGTCGTCTTTCGGGACTGTGTTGGCGAAGAATATAAAGTGGGAAAGAAGCTTCCCCGTGCTGTCCTCGATCGGAATGTAGCGCTGATGGGCCTTCATGACATTTACGAGGACCTCTTTCGGTATGCCGAGATACACCTCGTCGAAAGACCCTTTCAGGGGATAGGGATACTCGGTTATATAGAGGATCTCCCTGACCAGTTCCTCATCTCGAACAGCCTGGCCTCCCGTTTCTTTTTCGATCCGGGATATGCCCGCCCTTATTATCTCCATGCGTTCATCTTCGTTGATTATTATAAAGTTCTTCCTGAGGATATCGACGTAATCAAGCGGATGGCCGATATCTATCGGTCCGTTCGAAAGGAACCGGTGACCGTATGTGACGGGCGCGCCGACGACATCCGCAACAGGGAAGTTGATTGCTTTACCGCCGAATATGCACATGACCCATTGGATCGGACGCGCATATTCAAACGTTCCCGATCCCCAGCGCATC
>CAIQJW010000256.1 GCA_903872255.1 uncultured delta proteobacterium
GAAGACTGTTCTTTGAGTCGCTGCCTTTGTCCTGATCGTCGCTCATCAGCTAACTTCCACCGTCGCTTCTCAATTCAGTATGGCCCCCGTACAGTTTTTTCTTATTATCACGCCCTCCGTTTTTTGTCAATTATGTTATTAGAATAAAGGTCATAATGTACAAAGATTTATCAAATTTCGTTGCAATTCCCCGTGAGCTGTGGAATATTGTTCGATCATGGATATTCTCAGCAATCTACCCGGGCTCATCGGAATTCTCTTTAAAAATCCCATAATTTTTGTGCTCGTCTTCCCAATCCTGGTATTTTCTCTCGTCATTCATGAAGTGGCCCACGGGTGGGTTGCTTTTCTGATGGGTGACCAGACGGCAAAATGGCTCGGCAGGCTGACGCTCAACCCCTTTAAGCACCTCGACCCGTTCGGGACGATAGCCCTTCTTGTCTTCGGGTTTGGCTGGGCACGGCCGGTCCCGGTGAATTACCTGAATTTTCGGGATTTGAGAAAAGGTATTTTCTTTGTGTCAGTGGCGGGCGTCAGCGCTAATTTTTTGTTTGCATTCCTCGCACTTCTGGTCAGCAGATTGACGGATTCTTATGATGCAGGGCTTTTGCACAAGGCGCTGGGGATCATCGCATACATTAATATACTGCTCGCGGCATTCAATATCATCCCGATACCCCCTCTCGACGGTTCGAAGATACTCATGTCCTTTCTTCCCAATGAATACAGGTATTCCCTGGAACGCCTTGAGCCCTATGGAATGTTCATAATACTCGCACTTCTTTACATCGGGCTCCTGAATCCGGTGATACGTTCCTTTCAGACTATTATCCTTACCATAATAAAAATATTTCTTCCCTGAATACGCATTTTTAACGCTCGGCGACTTGCTCCTCATGTCTTGATGCCCTGATTGCCCTTGACTTTGGGTCGTTTATTCTATATTTTATTTCATTCGATAGCGGGGTGGAGCAGTTTGGTAGCTCGTCGGGCTCATAACCCGAAGGTCACTGGTTCAAATCCGGTCCCCGCAACCAATAAAAATAAGGGGTTAGCCAATTCGGTTAACCCCATTTTTTATCCCGCTGCAACCTGTTGCTAACCAAAGAATGTCTTAACGTCGAGAAAAAGGCCCTTTTAAAGGGAAAGCTTCGTTACCGGACCCATGTGCGGACAGTTGTTTTGGTGGTTCCAGGCCTTTGTTGCAAGACGTTTGACAATGTTCACTTATTCATTAATAATGTACAATATGGGAGATGACTATCGGATTAATGCCAGAGCCCGCCAACCGGGAAATGCCGGGGTTGCGGTGCCTGTTACGGATGAAGTTCCGGTCAGCTATCGTCGTGCTCTATGATGCCCTTACGAGGCAACAGTTTTCCCCTCGGCGCCACGGTTCAAACCGGCGGGGTAAATTTCAGCGTCTTTTCAAAAGGAAGCGAGGCCGTAGAACTTCTCCTCTTTCGTTACATCAATGATGCCGGTCCCGACCGCGTTATCCTCATGGACCGTCAGGTCAACAGGACATACTATTACTGGCACGTCTTCGTTCCCGGTATCGGGGCAGGGCAGATCTACGCCTACAGGGCGCGGGGGCCCTCAAAACCCCGGAGCGGACACCGCTTCGACGAAACAAAGGTGCTCATCGATCCCTACGGCAGATGCATTGCCCGGCCCGATGCGTATAATCGGGGGAGCCTGTGCGGACCCGGAGATACCGCTCGCTGCTCTATGAAGAGTGTCGTCGCCGATGTGGCCCGTTATGATTGGGAGAGCGACACGCCGCCAAACACACCCTTTGCCCGGACGATCATCTATGAATTGCACGTCGGCGGTTTTACCCGGCATCCCAGTTCGGGGGTCGCCCCCAAACTGGCAGGCACGTATGCCGGGCTGGTCGAAAAGATACCTTACCTCGTCGACCTGGGGATAAGCGCCGTTGAGCTTCTGCCCGTCTTTGCCTTCGACGCCGGGGATGGACCGGCGGGGCTCGGAAATTACTGGGGGTATTCCCCGATAAGTTTTTTTGCGCCCCATCCCGGCTACAGCTCATCGGGTGATCCCCTCGGTGTGCTCGATGAATTCCGGGACATGGTCAAGGCGCTCCATCGGGCCGGCATCGAAGTGCTCCTCGATGTCGTTTACAATCATACTGCCGAAGGGGGACATGACGGTCCAACCTTTTCCTTTCGGGGCCTCTCCAACGAAGAATATTACATCCTTAAACCCGATAAGGTGCTCTACGCGGACTACACCGGATGCGGCAATACCCTCAACGCAAATGAACCCGTTTGCCGCCGGATGATCCTCGACAGCCTGCGCTACTGGGTCGAAGAAATGCATGTCGACGGGTTTCGCTTTGACCTGGCATCCATCCTCGCCCGGGACAAGAACGGCCTGCCCATGGCCTCACCGCCCGTTCTCTGGGACATCGAATCCGATCCCGTCCTTGCAAATGTCAAGCTCATAGCCGAGGCCTGGGATGCGGCCGGCCTCTACCAGGTAGGCAAATTTGTCGGCGATAGCTGGAAGGAATGGAATGGCCGCTTCCGGGATGACATCCGGGCCTTCATCAAGGGTGATAATGGGATGGCGCGCGCCGTCGGCTACCGTCTTTCGGGAAGCCCCGACATTTACCAGGACAAGGAGCGGGAACCGGAACAGAGTGTCAATTTCATAACCTGTCACGACGGCTTTACCCTTAACGACCTCGTTTCGTACAATACAAAACACAACGAGACAAACAGGGAAGAGAACCGCGACGGGTCTGATTTCAACCTCAGCTGGAATTGCGGCGTCGAGGGACCCTCCAATGATGATGAGATCGAACGGCTGCGCAAACGCCTGATAAAGAACTTCCTGACAATGACCATGCTTGCCATCGGCACGCCCATGTTCCTCATGGGAGATGAGGTACGCAGAACCCAGAAGGGCAACAACAATGCCTACTGTCAGGACAATGAGATAAGCTGGTTCGACTGGACGCTCGTCAAGACCCACGGGGACATACACCGTTTTGTAAGACAGCTTATCGACATGCGTAAGGGCCGCCACATCCCGTCGAACAGACTCAACATGACATTGAACGAATTGCTCCGGCTCCAGCCTGTTGTGTGGCATGGCGTCCGGCTGAATGCCCCAAATTGGAGCGACGAATCCCACAGCATTGCTGCCACCCTCACCTCGGGCCCTTTCCGCGCGCAACTCATGATCAACTCATACTGGGAATCCCTCGATTTTGAAATACTCCGGGATGGTGGGACATGGAGGCGGTGCATCGACACCTATCTCGATCCTCCCGATGATATCAGTGAATGGCGCAACGCCCCGGCGGTAGAGACAGATATCTATCCCGTCGGGCCCCGGTCCGTGGTTTTTCTCATCGGTTTGCCCGGGAATTTAGGGATGGGCGGCAAATAAGATGGGAATTAAAAGGCTTCGGCAGCATGAGGATATTAGAGATAATACGGGGTTAAGCCCCGCATAGTGAAAAGGAGGCTATATGCCAATAGCAGACCATGCAACTTTTTCCCGGATGCTCGCGAGAGCGCAGGAAGACCGCTTTGCCTATCCGGCTATCAATGTGACATCCCTGACCACGGCCAATGCCGTATTGCGGGGTCTCGCGGAATCGAAAAGCGACGGGATCATCCAGATCTCCACGGGCGGTGCCGCCTTTGCATCAGGTTCCTCCGTGAAGGACATGGCCCTCGGCGCCATCTCCATCGCGGAGCACGTGCACCGCTTAGCGGCGCGCTATCCCGTCTATATCGCCCTCGGCACGGACCACTGCACTGCCCAGAACCTCGACAAATTCGTGATGCCGCTCGTCGATGAGACAGAAAGGCGCCGGGCGGCAGGCCTGCCCAATCTCTTTACGACCCACATGTTCGATGGCAGCGTTTTGCCGCTGAAAGAGAATCTGGACATCGCAGTAAAACTCCTCGAACGCTTCCAAAAAGCCGACCTCTTCCTCGAGATCGAGGTGGGGGTGGTCGGGGGCGAAGAGGACGGCATAAAGGCGAGTGGGGCGGCAAAACTGTATACGACCCCCGACGATACCCTCGAGGTGGCACGACGTTTGAACCCGGTGGGACGGGGATATCTCCTGGCGGCGACGTTCGGCAATGTTCACGGCGTTTACGCTCCCGGGCACGTCAAGCTTCAGCCGTCTATCCTAAAGGCATGCCAGGAAGAGGTTATCGCCAATTTCGGCGCCCCGGCCCGGTTCAACCTCGTATTTCACGGCGGTTCGGGATCTTCGGTGGAAGATATTCATGCCGCCATCGATTACGGGGTAGTCAAGATGAACGTCGATACAGACACCCAGTACATCTTTACGCGCGCCATTGCCGGGCACCTTTTCCGGAATTATGACGGTGCTCTCAAGGTGGACGGCAACGTGGGCGACAAAAAGGTCTATGACCCCCGCGTCTATATGACCCTTGCGGAGGAGTCCATGGCCGAAGAGGTCAAAAGCATAGTCACCCGGCTGCGCGCGGCCGGCAGGACCATTTTTCAGTAAGATCCGTCCTTGCCAACCCTGGACTTTGATGAGGAGCCTTGCATGCAAAACAGCAATTTAGATTTTACGATAAAACAACTGGGTGAGGGCCACATCCCCTCGCCGATGAAAAACGCACGTTTTACCGCGGATGATGAAAAGGTCCTCTATAACTCCCGTCTCGCGGATATTCAGGGATATATCGAAAAAGGGGCGTCAATCCCCGCCATGGAGGTTGCGGGCCCCCGGCAGACGCTCTTTTTCGATCCCGCCGGCCTCAAATGCGGGATCGTCACCTGCGGAGGCATATGCCCGGGCCTCAACGATGTGATCCGAGCCATCGTCCTGAGTCTTTACCATCATTATGGCGTGCGGGCCGTGTACGGGTTTCGTTTCGGGTACGAGGGCCTCGTTCCGCGGTACGGCCACAAACCCCTCGATCTTACACCGGAAGTGGTCTCCCGCATCTATGAGGTAGGCGGCACGATACTGGGATCGTCCAGGGGCCCGCAGGATTCGGCGGAGATGGTGGACTACCTCGAAGAGATGAAGATCGGCATACTATTTGCTATCGGCGGTGACGGTACGCTCCGCGGGGCGCAGAAGATAGCCGAAGAGGCCGCTGCCCGCGGTCTTGAGCTAAGCGTCATCGGTATTCCGAAGACCATCGATAATGATGTCTCCTTCGTTCAGGCGACCTTCGGGTTCGAAACCGCCGTTTCCGAGGCGAAACGGGCGACGTACGCGGCAGATGCAGAGGCGGAATCGGCGCGAAACGGCATCGGCCTCGTCAAGCTCATGGGCCGGGATTCCGGGTTTATCGCAGCATATTCGGTACTCGCCAGCAACAACGTCAATTTCTGCCTCATCCCCGAGGTCCAATTCACCTTGGGCGGTTTCCTTAAGGCCCTCAAGGAGAGGCTCGAACGCAGGAACCATGCCGTTGTCGTCGTTGCGGAAGGCGCAGGGCAGGAGCTCATGCAATTAAGC
>CAIQJW010000257.1 GCA_903872255.1 uncultured delta proteobacterium
AGGCACTCCCGCACCTCCAGCGTATCGCCCTCGCGCTCGACAACCTTCTCGACAAGATGGAGGCCAAGGTGGAAGGCAATGTTCTCTTCACCGACAGGGCGCTCGACGAGATCAAACAGCTGATGTTCGCCGTCGCAGCCGAATTTGTGGATGTTAAAGATTATTGCTCGACCAGGAACCCCGTTCTCAAAAAACAGATAGGGGACAACCTCCATAAGGTCACAAACCTGATCAATGAATATGATTCCGTCCACCAGAACCGGCTTATCAGCGGCGTATGTATGCCTCGGGCATCTTATCTTTACATTGATATGACCGACTCTCTTAAGAGAATGTCCCAGGAGCTTTCTGCATTTGCCGAATTGCTTCCGCCGCGGTCCTAAAATAGAACATACCAATAAAAAAGGCCCTGTTTCAGGGCCTTTTTTCGCTCATATTTACGGAATTTTTTAACTCCTTGCTCCTCACGATGCTTTTCATTATCTGTATGAATTCTGGATGCGTTCGAAGGTCCCGTCATCCTGAAGTGCTTTTATGACCTGGCTTATCTTATTCAAGAAGGCTTTTTTATTCTTGATCCTTTTTCCCGCCTTGCTCAGGGCAAAATATGTCTGGAGCCCGGACACCACGGGGGTAGACAGTTCTACAATTTCATCCTGCAATTTCAGGCGCTTGATATAAAACCGGCTGGCCTGCAGATCGCCGACGTAGCAATCGATCCGGTCGGCGATAAGTTTTTTCAGGTTCGATTCACCCTGTATTGCCTCATCAAGCGTAAACCTGTCGGCCTTTGCTGCCTGATCAAATTCGCTCGATATAAAACTGGCGGGTTGTTTCCCGACCTTCTTATTGTAGAGGTCTTTAACTTCATTAAATGTGAATTCCTTCCCCCGCCGCGTGTAAATATTAATGGAAGAGGTATTTATGGGCAAACGGGAATATAAGAGATAGCTCTCCCGTTCCTTGTTCCGTTGGATCATAAAGGTCGCATCTGCGGTCCCGTTTTGCAGAACATTGAGCATACTGTTGAAGGGGACCAGTTCAATTTTTGCATCGATCCCCAGACGCCGGATTATCTCTGTTATCGATTCGTACAATATTCCTTTCTTTACACCATTTTCCTCGTAGGAATAGGGCACGCCGTTTTCGATTCCGACAAAAACAAGGGGCTCGTCGGCATAGCCGGTCACTGAGATCAGTACGATAATGAAAGATGCTATTAAGAAGAAGGATATTTTTTTCATCATTTCCCGAACACCGATCGTAAAGGAACCTCTGTCCAGTCAATTTTGCCAGGAACTTTAAGCCATATCTTCAGGTCCTTAGGGACCGCAACGACCTGGTAGATGGTGCCCGCGTGCGTTGCCCCGCCGTTGGCCATGGTATGATCAAGGATGTTCATCATCACGGCAGGCGTGATAGACCCCTTATGCTTTGCCGCGAGTTTCAGGAGATTGCCCTTCCGGGTCGGGCTTGTGTCGCCTTTGTTCGGGTCGATGGGCGAGATATTCCATCCCGGAAGAGAAAACGCGTTGGCGGCCGCGACGATACCCTCGGCGTCCTCGTTCCGTCGCTTCGTGTCCCATAATGTCGATTCATAGGAATATGCGCGGGTGGTGTCTGCCGCGTTGACGATGGTGCTCAGGTCGACCAGTGTCGAAAGCATCGCCCTGTCGAACTCTTCAAGATTGCGGTAATCCTGGAGATAAGAAAAAAGGGTCGTGAAGATCGAGATACGGTCAAGGGAAAAACCGAGCCACGGGCCCGCGTTGAGTTCGGTGAAAAGCCCCTCCCCATTCATCCCTGTCGCGTTGTAAATGACCCCCGCGTAATTGATAAGCGCGGTCGGGATGCTGCCGTCGTTCGGTTTGAAGACGGCCACCACCATCCGGGCAAAATCGAAATAGACCGGATCGTCGTCGTTGTTCCTTCCGAAGACGACCGGGCCCTTGCCTGTATACGGGCCCCAGACACCGATACCGGAACAACGCTCATAGGAAAGCCTGTCGATCTTGGGAAACCACTCGAGGGCATTGACAAGCATCACCGCCTTCATATCAAGCCCGGATGTCTCCGCCATGCCGCGAATGATCTCTTTATAGCGCGCGGGATACCTGTCGAACACGGCGCGGGCTATCGTATCGAGGTGTGCGGCCGGCATCTTCCGTTTCGTTACAAAGACATCACCGATCGTCCGGTGAATGGCGTTGAGGTCCTCCTTCGCGAGCGCCCCGTACTGCCTGCCCATCTGGCGATAATTGCCCGTTAGTTCAAGGACCTTGATCTTGCCTGCAGTGTAGAGTTTGCCTCCTTCGAATTGTGATGCATATGTAAGCCCGGCAGTCGCTGCTCCCCCGGCAGTCGCATAAAAAAGCGCCAAAAAGATGGAAATGCAGGCTATGAGCATTACTGATAGTATCTTTTTCATCGGTTCTCCCTGCCCAATGGGTATCGGGCCATGAAAATACCGGCTTAAACTAACCCGGCATATCATTGCGCTTATTGAATAATAATAGCCGTTTAACCCGTATATTGCAATACGATTTAGTACATCGAGAGGGGGTTGCATGAGAATAACATTGAAGGTTCTCTTGAATTAATGGAAAATTCTAAAGGGACATATAAAGGGGGTTCATGTGAAAGTATGCGATATCCTGAAAAAGCAGGGATGCATTGAAGAGGATCATATCGAAAAGGCACTGAAGATCCAGGCCGGCAGCGCAAAACCCATTGGCGAGATACTTCTCGAGATCGGAGTCCTCGGCGATGCCGAGCTTAAGGAAGCGCTCGGCATTCAATCTGAGCTCAATTCGGAACATCTCTCGGACAAAACTGCATTTCTCGAGAGCATTGATCCATTCTGCGAATTCGAAGCGTCAGTCCTTGCAGGGATAAGCGAAACCATGGAATGGAAGCAATTCGCCGCGGGCGATTCCATTCAGCAGGAAGGGTCCGCGGGAGAACGTTTTTATATCATCAAGAACGGCCTGGCAAAGGTCTTTATGGAAAAAAACGACGAGGAAAAGATCATTGGTTTCCTCGGTGAGGGGGATTTTTGCGGCGTGACCGCTCTTCTCTCCGACGGCATTAACCCGTCAACTATCATAGCGATCGAACAGACCCTCTGCCTTGTACAAGAAAAAGATGCCTTCGCCGCGATGATAGCGTCGCATCCCGGCATCGCCGCACATTTTAACGAGCTCATCATCCGGTTGTCAAAGAGGATATTTACAAAGCTTCTCGCAACCGGTACCGGGGCCATTGCCCAAACGGAGCCGTTTCTCTACACAAAGCGCGTGAAAGACCTCGTTTCGCCAAACCAGTGCTTCCTGTCCCCCGTGAATACCCTGGAAGAGGCTGCCGGAAAACTGATCGGCGGCGGCGTCCGGACGGCGGTAGTTCTCGATGAGGGCGGACAGCTTCTCGGGACCCTGGGCCTCAAGGAACTTGTCGAGGCTTCGCTTCTCAAGGGTGGAGACCGCGGGCAGGCCATCGGGGCCATCGTCAGGAAAGACACCGGGGCCATCGACGGCGACAATTATTTCTTCGATGCCCTGCACCAGATGATGAAAGAGGGCAGAGAGACCCTCGTGGTCATGGACTCGGGAAAGATATCAGGCGTGCTGACCAGCCTTGACCTGCTTAAATTCCGGGGGCGGGAGGTCCTGTCCCTCATACGGAACATCGACGATGCCCGATCTCCCGGCGAACTCAATTCTTTACGCCAGGATGTAGAAAACGTGCTCCGCGTCCTCATAGCGGATGGGGCCCTTCCTTCCCACGCCTGTAAGATCGTAAGCGAACTCAACGATAAAATAGTGAAGCGGACCATAAGGCTCTCGGAAGAGATCATGGGAATACCGCCGGTCCCTTACGCATGGCTTGGCTTAGGCAGCGAGGGAAGAAAGGAACAGACCCTTCTTACAGACCAGGATAATGCGATCCTTTTCGATCCGTCCACGGCAGGCCGCGATCCCTCGGATATACATGAGTATTTCAAGGCGCTGGCCGAAACGGTTGTCAACAATCTTAACCAGTGCGGATTCCCGCTCTGCAAAGGAAACATAATGGCCACGAATCCCCGTTATTTCGGAGACCTCACCTCGTGGAAGGAAAAAACGAAGCACTGGATCAATGTGAGCACGGAAAAGGACGAGGACCTCATCGACATATACACCTTTTTGGATTTCAGGGTTGTCTGCGGCAGTGAACCGTTAGATAAGGCGCTCAGGGAGCACGTTATGAATGAGTTCGAACGCAATCCGGCCGCCTTGAGAATACTTGCCCAGTCTATCGTCGACATCCCGGTCCCTCTCGGCTTTTTCAAGAATTTTACCGTCGAAAAGAACGGTAAGTATAAAAATACGGTAAATATAAAGGTCAACGGGCTGCTTCCTCTGACCACCTGCGTAAAACTCCTTGCTTTTTACGCCAGAGTTGACGAAGCAAACACGCTTGAGCGGTTGAGAAAGCTTGTGGAAAAGGGAATAATACCCCCCGATCGTGCGGAATTCATCGAACAGGCCTTCGAGACATTCCTGGGGCTCAAGATCCAGAACAACCTTACCAATCTTGACCAGGGCCGGGATTTCAGCAACAATATCAACCCGGCAAATTTAAATACCCGGCAGAAGCAGTTATTAAAGGATTCATTTCTTGCCGTATCAGAGATGCAGAAGATAACGAAGGATGTTCTCAAAATAGCGTAAAGGTGTGGGTCTATCACTTCCATTTTGCGACTCATTTTGGAGTTATGTGACTCATTTTACATGCATGACAGGACGGTGTTCCGAGGAGATGTTCGTGGGAAGAGGTCTGACTACACGGCTTCGATAAGTGCGATGTAGAGGTCCATCACATTCGTCCCGGTTGGCCCGGTGATGACCAACCCGCCGGCTTCCTTGAAGAAACTGTACGAATCGTTGCGGCTAAGGTAATCCTCCGGATCAAGGCCTTTTGCGCGGGCATCGGGTGTCGTGCTCCCATCGACGATCGCGCCCGCCGCATCGGTCGGGCCGTCGGTCCCATCCGTACCGCCTGAAAGGAATGTTATCCCATCGATACCCGAAACCGCGAGGGCAAACGCGAGGGCAAGTTCCGTATTCCTGCCCCCGGTCCCGTCACCTCTGACGGTGACCGTCGTTTCGCCCCCGTAAATAAAGCACATGCTCTGTCTGCCGGGAACCTGGAGCCTGTTTTTCGTTGAGATCGCGGCCCGTGCAAAACGCACGGCTATTATCCGGGCTTCACCCTGGATATTGTTCGCCGGCGCTACGGCAATAAAGCCGTGTTCAAGAGCCCTCCGCTCAGCAGCCTCAGTTGCCTTTTGATTGTTGGCGATAATAATGTTTTCGATATTGCCGAAAACAGGGTCATCCTTTTTCGGGGTATCCGGTATCATGCCGGACAAACCGGCGTTTAAGCGGGCCATAACACCCCGGGGCATCTTATCGACAAGGTTATATTTTTTCAGGATAGCGATCGCGTCATCGTACGTGGTCGGGTCGGCCGCGGTCGGCCCCGAGGCTATGACATCGAGGCTATCGCCGATGACGTCAGAGAGGATAAGGGATATCCCGTACGCCGGGTAGGCCGCCTTTGCCAGTTGCCCGCCTTTTACACGCGAGATATGCTTGCGCACCGTATTGATTTCGTCTATTGTTGCGCCGGACTTGAGAAGAAGTCCTGTGATCTCCTGTTTATCGCGAAGGGTTGTTCCCTCTGATGACGCCGCCAGAAGTGCAGATCCGCCGCCGGATATGAGATTTAGGACAAGCGTTTCTTCATTTGCACCATTGACGAGGCCGATAATTCTCTGTGCTGCCTTTTCGCCCGCTTCATCGGGAACAGGGTGCCCTGCCTCGAATACCTCAATTGACGCGGGGAAGACTGCGTCCTTCACGTGCCCGTATTTAGTGAGGACAATTCCCTTGAGAGATATGTCGTCGGGTAATTCTGCGATTGCCGCCTTTGCCATCGGGACAGCGGCTTTCCCGAAACCGATGAGGATGATCTCCTTCAGGTTTCGCGAACGATAGGCATTAAGGACATGCGGCATGTACTGACGCACCGATTCGCCGGGATCAACCGCGCGAACCGCGGCATCGAAGATATCACGAATTGCTTCCCGGCGTTCCTTAGGGTTCATTGCACCATTATACTTGAGATGCGCTGCTTAGACAAATTATCTCAAGCCCCGTTATTGCGGGGAGGGTGCGAGGCAGGTCTCCGTTATTTTCTGTTCCTGCTCCGGGAGTTTTATCACGTCCGACGGGCACGTGGACACACACAGCCCGCACGCGACACATGCATCCTCGTTTATATGCGCTTTCGGGACACCGGTGTTCATTATAGGGCCGAAGACGGAGACCTGCGTATCGACGATCGTGATGTCTATCGCTTTCTGAGGACAGGCGTCCTTGCAGGAGCCGCATCCGCTGCAGCGCTCTTCCTCCATCGTGGGATAAAGGCGCTCTTCCTCCCTGTCAAGAAGGATCTCGCCAACAGCGCCGAGGACTTCCCGGGGTTTCCAGCGTTTATCGCGCGGATGGCGCAGGAAGCCGACGTGATATTTCTTTCGGCTCCATCGCGTGGGGTTCCAGCGCAACTGGGGTTCGGAACGGTAGACGGATAAGAATTCCCGTCCTGCGAAATTCCCGGTGTAATCGTTAAAATAAACGATGTGATCTGCAGCGAAGGACATGTCCTCACCGCCGCCTGTGATCGAAAAGCTCCCGTCCGCGGCATTAAAAACCTGATTTTCTTCGAGATTAATGACTATTATTCCCTCACGACGGGCATTCTCAAAGGCCACTTCGTCGTACGACGGCATAACAATGTTCTTCGTTACCAGGTACACCGTCTTCCCTGCCTGCTTCAATGTACGGGCCGCTTCGACGAAGCGCGCGGACATGTATTCATAGAACATCGCATCGCCGGGGTCATCCGTGCCGAGATAGAAGGCTAAGGAGTCAAAGCCGCCCTGCGGCATTGTTATTTCAGGCGGCTCTTCGTCCCGCAGAATCCCCCTTTCGAGGCACTCGGCGACAAGGTGGTCTGCGTCCCGTACGGCAAGGACGCCCGCGCCGAAGCCGGTCAGGATGGAATCCTTGATATTCATAGGTTCAAGGGCCCCGCCGCAGGCAAATACACCCTCGGCATCGGTGGCAAGCGGCGCCTTTTCTGCGGCAAAACCGTACTCGTTGACCGAAAAGCCGAACAGCACGCCAAGGTCCGCCATGCCAGGGTTCGGGCGCAGGCCTATGGCGAGGACAACATAGCTGAAACGTTCTTCCTTCAGTTCCCCGTCTGCAAAATACCGGACTGTCACACCGGTGTCGTCTTCCTCGAAATAACGGGAATTGGCGCGGACAAAGCGGACGCCCGCATCGCGGTAGATCTTCTCAAGGTAGAATTCCTGCCCGAAGAGCCTCAGGTCGTTGTAGAATACGGCTATCTCCGGTTTCGCGCGCTGGAGAGTCCACTTGACCTCGCGTATCGTGTACGAGCAGCAAACAGACGAACAGAGCGGATATTCCTTCGATCGCGACCCGACACACAGGAAAAACCCTATTTTGTCGAAATCCTCCGGCAATTCGCCGTTGCGCTGATCTATCTTCGCATCATACTCGAGGCTTGTCAGGACCCGCTTCCCCTTGTATTCCACCGGGTCATAGGGTGAAAGGCCGGCAGCCACGATGACCCTGTCAACGTTGAGGGCCTCACCGTTCGTGAGCGTCACGGAAAACCCGCTGCCCGTCCTTTTCGCATCGGCGACCGAGGCATCTCTCATGACGCGAAGGCGGGGATCGTCTTTTATCTCGTCGTAAAATGTCTTGAACCCTATCCGGCAATTGGCGATACGCGCCATGGTCCCGCCAAGCTCCGGCGTGTTCTCCAGAATGACCGCATTATGGCCTTCCTTGAGAACGACCTTGGCCGCCGAAATGCCGCTGATGCCTCCGCCTATGATCAGAACATTCATATTGCGTTCTTCTCTCCCATGATATAAAGCAAAAGGTCCGTAAAATAGATCACCTTTCGTTTTCCAGAAAACGTCTTCAGCGCCATATGGCATAAAGGGCAGAATACAACAAGTGTTCCCTTTGACCTCTCAAGGATGATGCGGGACAGCCGTTCGGTAACGGATTTATCGATGAATATCTGGTTCCCGCCGCAGCAGCGGTCTTTCGCCGCTTCGCCGGCAACCTCGCCGCCGAACCGGACTATCGCATCCTCCATGATGTTCTTGTTGCGTATCGCCGTTTCTTTCGGCCGCAGCAGGATACACCCATAATAGGGGGTAAAGACCCGG
>CAIQJW010000258.1 GCA_903872255.1 uncultured delta proteobacterium
ACAGATTGAGCATGGAACAGCACATCCGGTTTCTGACGACGCATAAGGGCTATTCAGCCTATGTAGAGTACTGGAACGGGAAGCTGAGAGATCGGACATAGGGAACAACCGTAAATAACTAAATAACTCGGAATAGATAGCCTCTCTCCGGAGCAATCCTCTCTCTCCGTTCGACAACTGGTTGTGATAACCTAAAACTGATCCATCTTAAGGGTAAAGGAAGAACTTGTGCGGTCAGGCCTGGCAATCATACATTTCCATGTTATGTTCGGGACCAAATGACGCCATATGCCGGGGAATGTTTTCTGACAATGAATTTCCAGGAATAGGGACAACGTTGTATTGCAAGGCCTGACCGCAAGGTTTCAGTTTATCCTGAATAACGGATTACGAAGAGAAATCTTTGGAGAACACAGCCGGGTCTTGAGTCAAGAAATACTGATTAGCAACCGCTTTCCAAGGACCGTCGCAACCCTTTCCAGAGTTGACAGCTTGATGTCTTCCGCGTGGTTTTCGATCCTGGAGATGGCGGTCTTCTTTGTTTTGAGCCTTCTGGCCAGTTCTTCCTGGGTAAGGCCCGCCGACTCGCGCGCCTGGCGGAGCATGACACCGATCTTGAACTGCTCGTAACCTTCCTCGTACCCTTGTGCGAACTGAGTGTCTTTCTTCTTTCTCTGGTTTATATATTTCTTCAGGTCGCTCATGATCGTGGCCTCCTTTTCAGAAAGTCTTTTCTGTACTCTTCTGCTCTGTCAATCTCTCCCCTTGGGGTTTTCTGGCTCTTCTTCACCAGTCCATGGGTGAGAACGACCACGGAACTGCCTGCGAAAAAGCAGAATATGCGGTACGCGTTTGAGCCAAAGGGGATCCTGCATTCCCATATATCCTCTGTTCCGACAAGCTTCTTGAAATATGATGAAGGAACAACGGCCAGATCCTCCAGAAGGCTCAATACCCATGTCACTTTCTGTGCGGCCTTTCCGGGCAATGAGTCAAGAAAGTCCCTTACCGGACATTTGCCATCGACAGTAGCATAGAAGACAACGGATCGCCTCACACCTAATGTTAACTTATACGTTAACCACTGTCAATATGAGTTTCGTCTGATTATGCCCTCCTTCCCTCCCCCTATTTCCTAAACATATTTTCTGCTTGCCGGTACGGAAGCGCTGGCCTGCCCCGTATTATTTTCTAATGGCAGTCATGCGCCGCAGCACTCGCCCGGCGCTCCTGGGAACAACAAATAGCCCTTAACCCGCTTTTCTGTTACGTTGCTTCCCAAACCCCACCTTAGCGTGCTATTTTTTCCGTTTCGTGAGCAGACCCCTTATAGACAAAATGATGAATAGGGAAAAGAGGGAACAAAAGGGTTGCGATATATAATTCATAGTGCTATAATTCATAGTGCTAGATGATATGCGTGTTTTTACCACAAAATGGTTTGCCCGCTATGCACGACAGGAACGCATTGACGATCATAGTCTATGCGATGTGCGGTCGCACGGGCAGAACGTGGGCTTGTGGACGCCGATTTAGGCGGCGACATCATCAAACAAAGGGTGGCGCGAACAGGACAAGGCCGCTCGGGCGGGTACCGGCTGCTTATGGTCTATCGCTCCGGTAGCTTGGCCGTCTTCCTTTATGGTTTTGCAAAAAGCGAGCGAGACAACATTGACGCCGACGATCTGAAAACGCTCAAGGAGATTGGGGCGGCATGGCTTGAGGCTAAAGACGATAACCTTCAACGTGCAGTTGAAGGGGGGATTTTGAAGGAGGTAACGTATGATAACGACAAATAAGAAGCCGAGCCGTTTGGCACAGGCAATGCTTGAGACGGCCAAGGACATGAAAAACATCGGCGTCCTCGATGAGGCAGCCTACGAAAAAATTACGGTGCGTCACCTCGGGGTGACCGATAAGGCCAAGGTGGAATTACTGACCGGCGATCAGATTCGGGCATTGCGCGAGCAAGCACACATGAGCCAAGCGGTTTTTGCTCACTATCTCAACTTAACCGTCGGGTATGTGTCTCAACTGGAGCGTGGCGCAAAGCGTCCGACGGGCGCCGCGCTTGTGCTACTGAATGTGATCCGCCGCAAGGGCATTCAGACTATCCTTTGATGATGAAAGAAGGGTATCATGAACACTAATGAGATTTTTCACGCTC
>CAIQJW010000259.1 GCA_903872255.1 uncultured delta proteobacterium
ACCCGTCCCATTGAGGATTCGATCTCGTTAAGAAATTGAAGAAGCTCCAAGGGTGTTCCATTCCAGTCGATCTCTACAGCGCAATTGATAAAATCGCTTTGCCCGATATTCGATACGGGCGATGTCAGATAGAACGATGATATCGAGCGCAGATGCGCCCTGGGATCACTCGATATCCTTTTAATTGCCGTAACACAATTCTTGTAGCTCTGGCCCATGTTGGAGCCGACACCGATAAATATCCTTTTATCCATGATTTACCCCGGTTTTTCAATAGTATCATCTGCGAAAAAAATGAGTCAATGATTTTTAAATGACTAAAAGTGTTGATTCTAATAATATCGTCGGTATAATACTAGCGAGCGAACGAAAATGACCGATGATGATGTCATAAACGATCTAAACGCCATGCCTGTCAATATCAGGGCGCGGGAATTCCTTGAAGGATCGGGCAAGGAAGTCCGTGATGACAGCCTTTATTGTGCGCAGGCAGCGCTCTTTGCCCTTGAATGTGGGCTCGTCGAAGCCGAATCGGATGTGGTCGAGACATTGAATGCCATGTTTTCGTGGAGGCCCCAGCGGATCGTGAATTTTCTCATGCTTATGTATATTGAAGAATATGACCCTCCGCGCTGGAAGGATGCATCCGGTATCAAAGAGTTTGCGGAAGCGATACTCGATGATATCGAAGAAAAAATGGTCACCCACTTCCCGTATTATCGCACCCCGGAAAGCTGAGAAGGCCGTTTTCCTTGAAACTGTTTCTCTTTTGGTTTAACTTAATGCCATGTCAGTCATGGATATAAGAGTGATCCCGGATCCCGTTCTGCGGGAGATCGCGAAGCCGATCGAGGACATTAACGACGATATCGTTAGGCTTTCGGAGAACATGATCGAAACGATGATCCTTGCGCATGGCGCGGGTCTCGCGGCGAACCAGGTAGGGTTCCCGATCCAGCTTATCGTCATCGAATCCTCGTTGAATCCCCGCGAAAAGGGACACATCATTCTCATCAACCCGGTGATCGTTGAAAAGGACCTCGAAGAAAATGCCGAAGAAGGGTGCCTGAGCGTTCCGGGATACTATGAGTATGTAAAAAGGGCGAAAAGAGTGCTTGCCCGTGCCACGGATATCCTGGGGAATACTGTCGAATTTGACTGCGAGGGGCAATTGGCGCGAGCCCTCCAACATGAGACCGACCATTTAA
This sequence comes from uncultured delta proteobacterium, assembly GCA_903872255.1. Taxonomy (GTDB): domain Bacteria; phylum Desulfobacterota; class Syntrophorhabdia; order Syntrophorhabdales; family Syntrophorhabdaceae; genus Delta-02. Next base: position 1,209 of record CAIQJW010000259.1, read on the forward strand.
AAGGCGTACTCTTCATCGATATCTTGAGCCCGCTCAAGAAAGCTCTTTTTAAAAAGAAGTATTCCAGGAAAAATGCATGAGGATCGTTTTTTTCGGGTCCTCGATATTTTCCGTCCCCTCGCTCCTCACGGTGAAGGGTCAGGTGACGGCCGTCGTTACGAAAAAGGCCCGTCCCAAAGGCCGGGGTTATCAGATCGATGATAATGAGGTCAAAAGGGCGGCCCTCGAATTAAACCTGCCGCTTATCGAGATCAATTCCTTCAAGGACGCAGAGGCACGATCCATCGCCGCTTTCCAGCCTGATCTTTTTGTCGTGATATCTTTTGGCCTTATCGTACCCGGGTGGGCACTTGATATCCCTTCGATCGGTCCCATCAATATCCATCCGTCGCTTCTGCCGCTCCATCGCGGGCCCTCTCCCATGCAATGGGCGCTTCTCAATTGCGATAAGGAAACAGGCATTACATTTATCAGGATGAACGAAAAGATGGATGAAGGGGATATAATTTTTCAGGAACGTTTAGAGGTACGGGACGACGATGATTATACCAGTCTTTCGGACCGCCTTGCGAAGCGGTCAGCAGATATCCTGTCCGGCATCGTCGACCGCATTGAAAGAGAGCGTGTCATTAAGGGCGATGAGCAGGACCATTCGATTGCCACATATTCATCGATCATTACCAAGGAGATGGGAAGGATAGACTGGAGCGCTAGTGCCCGGGAGATTGACTGCCGGGTGAGGGCTTTTGTTGAATGGCCTACCGCCTATACATCTCTCGACGGAAAACGCCTGAAAATATATCGTTCCCTGGCCGATGAAACAGCATCTTCCGACCAGCCCCCCGGAACCATACTGGCAGTGACGAGACGAGGGGTTGAAGTGGCCACGGGTAAGGGTTTGCTTACAATAACGGAACTTCAGCTCGAAAATAAAAAAAGAATGAATGCGTACGATTTTTCAAGAGGATACCGTGAGTTACGCGGTAACCTGTTGAATTAGCTTCACAAATAACCATTTTTTTATTGACATGACAGACGAATAGCTCATATCATCAGGATAGGGTTGTACCACAAATTCAGCATATACAAGGGGAATATGAAAACATATTGCGTTTTTGCTGCACTGGTTTTTCTTTTGACCGGATGTGCAACAAGCAACAATATTTCGAACCAAAATGCCGATATTCCCGCACCGGTTGCCGAGTTGTCCCCTGCGCCCCCCGTCCGGCCGCTCGAGAAGCCCCCCGCCCAGAAGTCGAAAAAGTCTGTCTCCAGACCCTCGAAAACGAAATATGCCGATGTCAGGAGTGGCCAGGAACAGGAGAAACCCAAGCCGTATTCTCTCGATATGAGGGTCAATGATGATGATGACATTACCCGATTATTGAACACCAATTATAACCAGAATTTTGATATTCCCATCGTTTTCAACGAGGCCGTCAAGTACTACATAAAATGGTTTTCCGAAGATAAAAAGAAGGTTTTCGCCAACTGGCTGAAAAGGTCGCGGCTTTATGTCCCGATCATCCGGGAAATACTTCGTGAGAACGGTATGCCTGAGGACCTTGTCTATCTGGCCATGATCGAAAGCGGTTTTAACCCGAAGGCATATTCCACCGCCAAAGCCTCGGGGCCCTGGCAATTCATTTATTCTACCGGCGGACGATTTGGCCTCGAAGTCGATTACTGGGTCGATGAACGCCGGGACCCTGAAAAGTCCACAGTTGCCGCTGCAAAATATCTCAAGGCCCTGTTCGATCAATTCGGGTGCTGGTATCTCGCCGCCGCAAGCTATAATGCCGGCGAAGGCAGGATCGGCCGGCTGACGCAGAAACATAATACAACCGATTTCTGGGAACTTCACAGATTCAATACGCTTCCGAGGGAGACCCGTGAATACGTCCCGCAGCTTATCGCGGCGGCTATCATCGCGAAGGACCCGGCAAAGTTCGGTTTCGGCAGCGTAACATATGATCCCCCGATAAGATTCACGGAGGTAAAGGTTCCGCCTGCTACGCCCATGACGTCGATTGCGAAGGCGTCTTCGGTGAACATCGACCTGGTCCGTACCTATAACCCCGAGATCTTGAGGGGCATAACTCCCCCGGGGAAAGACTACGTTATTAAATTACCTTCCGACGTAACCGCCCAGGCATTTTACGAGCGTCTTGGACCTGAGCTTGAGAGCGTGCCGGTCCTGAAAGGCATTACAACATACAAGGTCAAGAAAAAGGACAGCATTGCAAGCATCCTCAAGAAGCACAAGATAGATCAAAAGGACCTCGTTCAGGTGAATTCTAGCGATAACGATCTGCGGATAAAGCCCGGTATGATACTCGCCATACCTAAATTCTCGGGAGAGCCGGTTCGTCAATCCGTTGCCCGGGCTGATACCGGGGACCCCGCAAGTCAATCCGTTGCCCGGGCTGACAGCGAAGAATTGCCTGCAATAAGCGAATTGAAAACAGTAAAGAAAAATGCTGATGATAAACCGGTCATTGTAGCAACCATCAGATCATCCGCATCTCCAAAAATTACCGCAAAGTCTCCTGAAGCGCGCCCGGCCAGGGAACGCGAGTCCGCAGCCCGTTCATTAAAGGCATTCCACGTTGTCAAGAGAGGGGAGACTTTAGCCGAGATCAGCGACCGTTACGGAATAGACGAAGGCAGCCTGCGCACCGCGAATAAGCTTAAGGGAAGCCGGGTTTATCCCAATATGAAGCTTCGCCTTGTGAGTCATGTCGAGCCAAAGGCAGAAACGAAGAAAACCGCAGCGGCCCGCTCGAAGAAGATCCAGTACCATACCGTGAAGAAGGGGGAGACCCTGAGTTCCATATCGGATAAGTACGGAATTGACATCGACGACCTGAGATCCGCCAACAAGATCAAGGGAAATAAAGTAAACAAGAACGCAAAGCTCAAGATCGTCATAGACGACCGTAAATCGTAAGGCGTAAATCGTAAATCGTAAATCGTAAGGCGTAAGGCGTAAGGCGT
>CAIQJW010000260.1 GCA_903872255.1 uncultured delta proteobacterium
TAAATTCCGACAGGGTTGTTTTGATTAAAGTTAAGAAAACAATTTCCGAGTCTTGCCGCTCCTGCCTAAACGATGCCTAAAAACCTATATATTTAAAGGCTAGTTTTTATTAAATAAAATAATATTAAATTTACTTGCATATTTTATTTACAGGAGATAATATTCAAACTGTTTTGTCTTTCTAAATACAAAATGAGGTGAAAAATCAATGAATAAAACTCGTTCGATTGCTCTTTGCATATGCATGGCATGTTTTTCTTTCATTATAGCCTCAAATATATACGCTCAAGCTGCTGGAACTGCAAGGCAGGTACTAATAAGTGATGTCAAAATTGACACTCTGCTTGTTGATACTCCCATATGGAAGGTCGTAAACGTGCCTGACAAGCCTTGGAAACAGCGAAAATGGATTCAGATCGAGGTCGAATTTACAACTGCAACTGGAAGGAAAGAGAATGATGGTCTTGAGAATGTAACCGTGGAATATGAACTCCTCCTGCCAACAGAAGACCCTAAAAATCCATATGCGCTTCTTTCCGGGAAAGCCTCATATTGGGCGTTTGCCCTTGATGGCGGATCGCATCACCTTGTCGCCTTCGTTCCTCCCAGGATAATTGAAAAGTTCACGGTAGGGAAAAAAATCAACAACGCGGAAGCAAAGAAATTCGATGTCAAAGTCGAATTCAAAATGAACGGTGCCCTCATAGGTGCAGGATATTCACAACCCAAGGGGACAACCATACAGGCGACGGCGAAGAAGTTCGCAGACACCAATACAAGCCTGACTCTACAGAGGCAGAAGGATGGGATTCTCGGACAGGATAAGACTCCATGGGCCAATTTGAACTACGATCATTATGAGCAAGTGAATCCCGACTCGTCAAAGTGAAGCAATAACCCGATATAAGGCAATATGGCAAAAGCTGATACAGTCTTGGCGATCGATATAGGCGCAGACAGCATAAAGCTGGCGGAATTCAGTTATCCGCCTGGCGGCAAGTTTGTGCTCGAGAAGTTCGCCTTTGCCGAATACGGCGGTGATTTGAAGGAGGAGGAGCTTCTTACTGCTCTCACCGACAAGCTTTCAACAGCTTTCGTCGAAAATGATTTTAAAGCGAAGAAAGTCCTTATTTCCATATCTGGGCAGTCCACGTTCATCCGTTTTGTAAAACTTCCTCCCATGAGCGAGAAAGAGGACAGGGTTCGCCAGGTTGTTGAATATGAGGCGAAGCAGAATGTCCCTTTCCCCATTGAAGAGGTGGTGTGGGACTATCAGCTTATCAGCACAGGTGTCGAAAATGAAATTGAAGTGATGTTTATCGTTGTAAAAGACACTGTTGTGGAAGAGTTGACTGATGCAATTGAGAAATTCGGCAAGGAGATAGCCGTTGTCGATGTCGCCCCTGTCGCATGCTACAACTCCGCAAGGGCAAATGAGGTTGGCGGCAACGACTGTGTCATGATACTCAATGTGGGGTCCAAATGTTCCAGTCTTGTCTTTATCGACAGTGGGCGTTTCTTTGTAAGAACTATTCCTATCGCAGGATTTTCCATAACCCAGCAGATCAGCAAAGAGTTTGGGATTCCGTATAAGGATGCCGAGGAACTTAAGAGGAAACATGGATTTGTGGCGCTGGGCGGTGCATATGAGGAGCCTGATTCCGAAGTGGCGGCGACAATTTCAAAGATTGTAAGGAATGTGATGACCCGTCTTCACGGGGAGATAAACAGGTTCATAAACGTCTACAGATCTCAGGAAAAAGGGAACAAGCCTGTGAA
>CAIQJW010000261.1 GCA_903872255.1 uncultured delta proteobacterium
CGTTCGCACACTTCCCGGTGGTGACCTATTCTCACTACCAGTATGATGAGCCTTTCATCTTCTATGCGAACGACGACCCTGTAATCACCGATGCGGTATCTCCAGAACTCGCCAAATCTGGGGCCCTTAAGCGCCTCCCCAAGGCTGCGTGGTTCCTCAAGGCGGGCAAGCCTTTCGTGGAGAAAGACAAGAAGTTTGCGGGCATGTTGGGGATCGAGCCTGTCGAGTTCCCGTTCTGCGGCCCTGGAAAACTCAACCTTCCAAGTCATACCGACTCATGATCTCTTCTATCGGAATGGTTTTGCTCCTGCCGGTTCGTATGCCTTCCAATCTTTTCTCGGCCAGGTAAATATCTTCGAGGTCTTCAATGTATTCGGTTATTGCCGCCCTGGCATAAAAGGTTTTCGTTCTTCCTGTCTTCTTTGCCAGGTTCTCAAGGCGCTTTTCGATCTCCGGTGAAAGTCTTATTGCAAGCATATTTTTGCCTCCTGCTATACAAGTATAGCAATAATCTTCATTAGCATCAAGCATGTTTTCCCGGCCAACAGTTCAAGCGGTCTTAGTCGATCTTCGCAGTCTGTCCAGCTATAATTCGAGGCGTTTCGGGGGCATACCGTGACGTCCCCTGCCTTCCCACTGCAAATTGAAGTGAGAACCGAAGTCAGACAGGTCAGGGACGTCCTTAAATATTCGATTCCAATTACTTAGATCTTCTCCAACCGGAAGTCCCTCTCCCACGCGATCCTCCGGCCTCTTTCGACTGTATAGCTTATCGCCGATGGCGTCATGCCCGTCAGTCTTGGCGTATCACGGGAGAACATCTGAAGGACATACCGGGTGTCCTGCCACGGCCTTTCCCTTGAACCCGTGATGGCGCTGTGGCCCGAATAGGGCATGACACCATGGTAACAGGGCTGCAGGAACGGTGTCAATTGAAATATTTAAGGACGTCCCTACTAGCTACTCCTGGTTATTTTTGTGGATGGTTCTCTACCGGTCGACGCTACCGCGAAGACCGTTGGCGAGCCACTCGGCGTGCATGACGTAAACTAAGCTTCCATACACCATCCCGAAATTCCGAGACATCCTGAATGTAAAATCTTCCCCAATCCGCTATCTCAATCACGTCGTTTCCCCTCACCATCAACCTTATGCCATTAGGACCATGACTAGTATAGGAATCGTTGCCCGGTGCGTATGTCCATTCTAGCCTGCCATATCTTTCGGTTGTTATAAAAAACGTTATTTGAGCGCTCGTATCGTTGTTTACAATGATTTCAGCACGTTTTGAGTGTCTTTGATGCTGGGCATAGGACGCAAGCGGCAGAATCATACACAGGATAGCAAGTATTGCAAGTAACCGGATTTGTTTCATAACTATACTCTCCTTAATTGCAGTTATTTAAAGTATAACATTGTGCTCAAATATAAATAGCAGCATTGTTTATATCAGTCAATATAACAATTGTTTTGTCAATCACTTTCTCAAGGAACATTCTTGATTGTTCAAAATAAGTTATTATGATTTTGTCTCTTTGCTCAATGATTAATCTGTTATAGCGGTTTCTCGAATGCCATTCGTCTGGACATTGATTGTCAGTAACAGTATTATTCACGCAAGCACAATCTAGGTACAATTTCTCTTGTGGAAGTGCCAAGGCGACTGGACTTGATACTCGGATCGTTATTGAAGCACCGTATGCCTTGCCATTAAACCAGAGAAGTGGAATGAGGTCTATGGGGCTAAAGATTCGACCCCTATTCTTCGCTGAATATGTTCCTTCTCTCGATGCCCCGGATCATAACGTGATGGAGGATACCGGCGGCATCGAGGCTGGACTGACGGGGCATGACACCATGGTGGCAGGGCTGCAGGAACGGTGTCAATTGAAATATTTAAGGACGTCCCTAGCTATTCTAGCTTCTCGTGCTCATTAATCAGCGTGGAGAGGAGATTCGCAGTCGATCTGTTTTCAGCCATCATGTTCTTGAACGCATATCGATAATGGCCGCGTATCGTTTGAAGGGTGATGAAAAAAGTTATAATGAAGAGAAACGCGATCAATACGGCATATAGTTTTTTTCCCTCAAATAAGGTTTTCATAACCCCTGAGCTCCGGTCTTAATTCCTGTTCTATCTCCCTCTGAAAGTGATCCTGAACTCCGTACCGTTATCCATTATGAGTTCTATAGCCCCTTCAAGCTGCTCCACCAGCGTGACAACGAGTTGCAACCCCAGGAATTCCGTGTGTGTGAGATCGACCTCTTCCGGAAAACCCTTGCCATCGTCCCTTACAATCAGACAGGCATTGCCGCCCTCCCTGCTGAGACTGACCGTTATGCTGCCATGCCTTCCTTCGGGGAAGGCATGTTTCATGGAATTGCTGACGAGTTCATTCACGATGAGACCGGTGGGGATAGCAGTATTGATATCGATAGCGATATCTTTGACATCGGCTCTTAGATTCTCGGGCGGAAATCTGTATGAGTAGGACATATCCCGAAAGAGCTCCTCGACATACTTCTTAAAGTCAACGAGAGAATAGTTCTCCGACTGGTATAATCGGGTGTGTATCTTTGCTATTGCATTGATCCGGTTCATGCTTGTGATGAAAGCATTCTTCGATTCCACGTCCTCTATCTGGTTTAGCTGGAGGGCAAGAATGCTGTGGATTGTCAGGAGATTGTTTTTTACCCTGTGCTGGACCTCTTTAAGGAGGGCCTCCTTTTCGTTAAGAGATGACCTGAGGGCCTCCTCGACAAGCACGCGGTTGGCAATTTCCTCCTTCAAAGAGATAGTGCGCTCCTCCACGACCCGTTCCAGTGAGTCCCTTTCCTTTCTCAGACTGTCTTCCGCTTTCTTGATCCGCAGGGCAACCCTGACCTGGGAGACCAATTCGTACTCGTCAACCGGTTTGTTAAGAAAGGCGTCGGCACCTATCTCCAATCCCTTCACCCGGGTTTCAGGATCTGTTCTTACCGCCGTGATCATTATCACCGGGATGTGCTTCGTCCTTTCGTCGGTTTTGAGCCGCCGACAG
>CAIQJW010000262.1 GCA_903872255.1 uncultured delta proteobacterium
CAGAGATGTTTTTAAACTTGTCCGATGAATCTACTCCAGGCCGCTATACTCGGCATCATTGAGGGTGTTACAGAATTTCTGCCCGTATCTTCCACGGGTCACCTCATTCTAGCAGCGCGTGCACTTGGTCTTTCTCAAACCGAGTTTCTTAAAACCTTTGAAATAATCATTCAATGCGGTGCAATTCTGTCAGTCATCGTGCTTTATTGGAGGTCCTTATTGGTCAATCTCGAGGTGTTGAAAAGGGTTTTAGTTGCATTTTTTCCAACGGCCGTACTTGGATTTACCTTCTATAGAATCATCAGGCATTTTCTTATGGCGAGCAGCCAAGTGGTTCTATGGTCGATGTTCATAGGGGGGATCTGTATCATCGTGTTTGAATCATTTCATAGGGAGCGAGATGATGATCTCGAAGATCTGAGCGCCATTCCTTACCGCACTTCCTTCTTGATTGGATTATTTCAGTCTGTCGCTATGATTCCTGGTGTTTCCCGGTCCGCCGCGACCATAGTAGGCGGTTTAATCTTAGGTCTCAAAAGGAAAACAATTGTGGAATTCTCATTCCTTCTCGCTGTACCCACCATGTTGGCGGCGACAGGTTTGGACCTGGTAAAAAATGTGGATCAATTCTCCGTTATGCAGGTATACATCCTGTCGATCGGGTTTCTTATTTCCTTTTTTTCTGCCCTTGTCGGTGTCAAATTCCTTCTTAGTTACATAAAGAAACATTCCTTCGTCAGCTTCGGCATCTACAGGATCACTTTGGCCCTTTTATTCTGGTTCTTTTTGTGTATTGGCCTGTAAGAAAATTCGAAAGTTGTCTCGGTTATCATGCCCTGTCCCAACCCCTGCACCAATCGAGGGCAAGAACGATGGGTATTCTTGATGGCCTAAACGCATAATCTTCCTTCCACGGTGGATCAGCGCTCATGCTCGTAGCTGCCCGACTGCGGCAACGTTGCGATAGCTACCGAGATTTTTATTGAGAAAACCATCCATTCATGATAATAATACTCACTATCATGAAAAGGACGGACGCAAAGAGGGTTTTCGCAAGCTATCTGTCAGAACACGGGTTCAGGATGACTGAACAGAGACAGATCATATTGAATGAGTTCATGCTCAGGGAGGGCCACTTCACAGCCGAGGAACTTACCGAGACGGTGAAAAAGAAAGACAAATCTATAGGGCAAGCCACTGTCTACCGGCTACTCAAGGTATTGACAGGTTCCGGAATTGCCAGGGAAGTAAGTTTAGGAGACGGTATCACCCGATACGAGCACCATTTGGGGCATGAGCATCACGATCATCTTACCTGCGACATTTGCGGTAAAACCGTCGAGATCTTTGATGAGCAGATAGAATTACTTCAAAACAAGTTGGCAGAAAAACATGGTTTTACCATCGGCAGGCACGTAATGATTATTTACGGCGCTTGCAGCGATTGCCGGAAGAAGTGAGGATTTTTTTTGAGCTACCACATGATAATAATTCTCAATATCGTTAACATGAATTCATAAAAACGGGATTTTTGTGCTCATAATGATGATAATGCGTATCAATATCATTGCAGGAACAGGAACGCGCGGCATGGAGGTTTGAAGCCAGCCTTGTTGGCGCAACCCGAGAGAAGAGGATGAAAAGGATGATGTATCTACTAAGAGCCCCATTAACGAAATGCTCATACTGTGACGGAGAAAAGGAGAAAGGATGAAGCTCTCGATGGATTTTTTCAACAGGGATCAGGTTAGCAATTGCTGCTCCCGGAGACAGGCTGCTGCTGCAAAATACGGTAGAACAATAGCCATCGCGGGAAGTCCTAACGTCGGGAAGAGCGTTCTTTTTGAAAGGCTGACGGGCACCTATGTGACCGTATCCAACTACCCCGGTACTACTGTTGAAGTTTTCAAAGGGAAAGCCAGTATCGCGGGCGAGACATGTGACATTATCGATACGCCCGGCATATATTCCTTCCTTCCCATTACTGAAGAGGAAAGGGTTACGTCTTCTATTCTCCTCAATGAAAGACCGGACTTGCTGATCAACGTGGTGGACGCCAAGAGCCTGGAGAGAATGCTTCCTCTCACGCTCCAGCTCGTGGAGACCGGTCTGCCGGTCATTCTGGTTCTCAACATCATTGATGAAGCGGAACAGCTGGGGATCCGCTTCGACATCCCTCGCCTCAGCGCTTTACTGGGAAAGATACCCGTCATTTCTACTGCCTCAACGACCGGACGTGGGATCGAAACGCTGAAGGAGGTCATTTCCGGATCATTCGGTGACAAAACAGGTCATTCTTTGCGTTACGAGGGGCCCCTGGAAAAGTTCTTAGAGGAGGCTGAATCCATCATTCACGGTAATTACGCAATCACGAAAAGGAGTCTTGCGGCCCTGCTTCTTCAGCAAGACCCGGAAGCCAGTGCTCTTGTAAGCGCCAAGGAGAAGGTTGCAGGTGAAATACATACCTTGGCGGAGCGCCTGTGCAGCATGCTTCCCCATCCTGTTTCTTATGAATTTGCCCTTCAGCGCCAAAAGATCGCTTCGCGGATTGCACGTGACACCGTAAGCTTTGCCGAGACGTCTAAAACAGTGCGCGGAGATGGGCTAAGCCGTATCCTCATTTCTCCATTGACAGGGATCCCGATCCTTCTTGTTATCATGTATTTCGGCATCTACAAGTTCGTGGGCGATTTTGGGGCTGGTTTTCTTGTTGATTTTCTGGAAGGCACTATTTTCGAGCAGAATGTCAATCCTTGGATCACAAAGGTTATCGTCGATTCGCTGCCGTGGAAGTCCGTCCAGGAACTCTTCGTGGGTGAATACGGCGTCATAACTCTCGGCCTGCGTTACGCGGTAGCCCTCATTTTACCAATTGTCACGACCTTCTTCCTTGCATTTTCGATTCTTGAAGATACGGGCTATCTACCGAGGCTGTCCCTGCTTATCGATCGACTGTTCAAAGCGATAGGTCTTTCAGGGCGAGCGGCCATCCCCATGGTCCTGGGTCTTGGCTGCGATACGATGGCGACAATGGTCACCCGCACGCTTCCCACTATACGTGAACGGTTCATTGCAACAGTATTGCTGGCGCTCGCCATACCCTGTTCCGCCCAGCTGGGCATTATTATGGCGCTCTTTGAAGGCAAGGCGGCTGCGCTCTGGATATGGCTCGGAGTCATGACGACGGTGTTTCTAGCCGTCGGGTGGTTTGCGAGCAGGTTTGTACCAGGAGAAAAACCTTCATTTTATATGGAGATCCCGCCCCTACGGCTGCCACGGATTTCCAACGTCGTTACCAAAACGTGTGCGAGGGTCCACTGGTACTTTAAGGAGATATTTCCCATGTTTATCCTTGCGAGCGTCTTTATCTGGGTCGGGCAGATCACGGGTCTCATTGATGTACTTATACGTGGGCTTGAGCACCCGATCCGGCTTTTGGGTCTTCCCGAGAAGAGTGCTGTTAGTTTCCTTTTTGGGTTCTTCAGGCGGGATTATGGAGCAGCCGGTTTCTTTGATATGAAACAGGCCGGGCTTCTGACAGGCAATCAACTCGTTGTCGCCTGTGTTACCTTGACGCTGTTTCTTCCCTGCGTTGCCCAATTCCTCATGACGGTTAAGGAAAGAGGCTTAAAGACCGGTATCGGCCTTTCTTTATTCGTCCTCTTTTTTTCCTTCGGCGTGGGTTACACACTGAACATTGCCCTGATGATGTTGGGAGTAAACCTATGAGGTGTTTTTACTGTGGCTTTGAGTTTGAGAAGGAAAAAGCGGCAAAAGCGTGCGAAAGTTGCTGTTGTGCGAAAGGGTATCACATGATTCGCTGTCCCCGCTGCGGGCACGAAATGCCCGAGGAGCCGTTATGGGTCACGAAAGCGGCGGCATGGATCAGACTATGGAGGAAGAAAATATGAAATTATCGGAAAGAGCCCGGAAAATTCTGGAAACGTTACGGGTAAGCACTGTCGAGGAACAAAAGGATGGCCTTCCCGCAGGTCTTGCCGAGAGGGAAGAGGCCCTGGCAGACCTGATCAAGGGCGGCTACAATGTGTGTACTCTTCTCGGCCACCCTACGGTTTACCCTCACGGAAAAGCCATACCCCCGGGGAAGTGCTGCGAAAAACCGGCCGGAGAAGCGGCCCGCGCTGTATCTCCGTTAAAAGATTTGCGTGTCAACGACAAAGGAATCATCGCATACCTGGCAACAAACGATCCGGCAAGGCTTAATAAACTGATGGCCATGGGTGCACTCCCGGGCCTTCCGATTATCCTGATACAGAAATATCCGTCATATGTATTTCAAGTAGGCCAGAGTCAGTTTGCCATAGACCAGGAAATGGCGGAGGGAATTTATGTTCGCCGTCGCAAGGATGATGATCGTGATTAAATCTATCATTAATAGCAATCCGTACAAGTACAGGATGCCAAAAAAGTGCTCATTCTGTGAGTAGCGCTTCTGACTGCCGTGCAATTCTGAGTTTAGGACCGGCGTAAAAAATTTGTTTTTCACTCTTTGCGACATATGTTTGCGGCTTGACTAGTGCAACAAAGAGGGGGTTGATCTTTACACCGTTCAAAAGTCCTGAGCCATGTTAGCGTAACACAGACGAAAAGATACAGTTATCTGGCTGAAGGAAATCTGCGGGATTAGAACCTGCTATAGTCTGAGAATTGAATCAGGTAATTATATGTAAAGCAAAAAGGGGTAAACTCAACAAAAAATGGGGCGTGGTGATGAATGAAACCTAAAGTTCAACTGGACGTCGGCGAGTACTACAACGCCCCCGGAATGACCTCGTGAGGTTCTCTATCAGACGCGGTGTACCGGATTCTTGTTGCGCAATCTGGCGAATCACGGAGGCTTAATGATTTCAAGAAATTACAAGCGTCCCCAGGGGGATTCGAACCCCCGTTGCCGGCTTGAAAGGCCGGTGTCCTGGACCAGGCTAGACGATGGGGACTTCTAAAAATATGGGCCGTGAAGGACTTGAA
>CAIQJW010000263.1 GCA_903872255.1 uncultured delta proteobacterium
CGCTGATATACGCCATTGATTCATCGATCGCCGCTGCCGTCAGGTTAAGGTCCTCTTCGGTATGCCTGAAGCTGATATATGCGTGGTGATGGGGCGTAAAGAAGAATCCCTTGCGTATAAGCTGGGTATAGAATCCGGTCCTGCGGTCCTTTATGGTATCGGGGTTACCCTTGAATGATATCATCCACATCGGCGCAACACCCGTCAATTCAGCGTCGGCATCCGGATATTTTTCGATGACACCCCGGATCTTTGCCATAAGCCGCTCGCCTTTTTCCCAGATATTATCGAGCACCTTTTCCCGCTGCATTATCTCGATCGTTTTCAAGGCGGCGATATACCCGTCGCTGTTGGGGAAAAATGTCGACGAGATGAAGAGCTTCGACGCCGCAGCCATCATGACGTCTTTTTTGCCGGTTACCACGCTGATTGCCCAACCGTTTGCCATGCCTTTCCCGAGAACGGTAAGGTCAGGCGTAACCCCGTACAATTCCTGGGCACCGCCCATCCTTAAGCGGAAACACGTGCGGACCTCGTCGAAGACAAGCACCGAACCGTATTTGTCGGCAAGTTTTCTCGCTCCCTCAAGGAACCCCGGTTTCGGTTCCTGCATTTTCTGATGAAGCGGGTGCCCGAACGGCGTCATAATAATGGCTGCCGTCTGATCGCCATGCTTTTTCATCAGGTCTTCGAGCATATCGAGGTCGTTATAATGAAATTCATGGACATCCTCATAGAATTTTTCCGGGATGCCGCCTTTCATCTCGACGCACCAGTCGTGCCATCCATGATACCCGCAGCGCATTACCTTGACCCTGCCGGTGTATGCCCGGGCGATACGGATAGCCGCGGTCGTCGCATCGGAGCCTGTCTTCAGGAAGATGCTTAGTTCCGCCGAGGGTATGAGATCGTTGAGTTTCCTTGCCAGTTCATTCTGATAAGGCTGGGTAAGGGTAAAGCAAAATCCCCTGTCCTTTATCTGCCGGAATACGGCGTCATCGACCTCATCCTCCCTGTATCCGAGGATGATAGGCCCGTAGCCGCACAGGTAATCAATGAACTCATTCCCATCGACATCGGTCAGACGGCACCCTTTGCCTGATTCCAGAAAGATGGGGTATTCCCCCATGATAAAATCGCCTGGCTTGCGCGCACCCAGAACCCCGCCGGGGACCAGCGTTTGTGCCTCTTCAAAAAGCGCGATGCTCTTTGTAATGTTCAGTTTCGGGGCCTCTTTCATAGTAACCTCCTTAATTGAAATCCCTTGACTTAATCACAGGGTAAACATGGACCGTATCGTCTCGGTCTGATGTATCTTTGCCCCGCGTTTCAGTAATTCCGACAGGAACTTATCAGGGTCAATGCAGCCTTCGGGCGCAACCACGCCTTTCACGGTCACCTCTCCTGCTTCCATCATAAGGGCGGCTATAGAGGCCGGAAGCCCGGTTCCAGGGGCCATCCTGCCAACGATGTCCGCAGTGTACGTTACCTGTTTCCCCTGTCTTTCGCCCTTTACGATGACCTTCAATCCGGAGGCGGCAGGTCCGTTGTCCCTGTCTTTCGGGATCGTGTCCCAGAGCTTCAGGGCAAGGTCGTACGGCACGACTTTATTCCCTTTGATATCGACTGCCTCACTACTGAGAAGACCCATCTCTTTTTGTTCTTTGATCAGTTTATCGACCCATACCGGTATCAGGGCCCCCTTGATAACGACGGTTTTGACTCCCGGTATATATTTTGGTATGGTGATCGGCTGGGGATGCCCGACATAACTGATGAGGCACTCTCCCAAGGGTTCAAGGAAATGCTCTATCTCCTCACCCCCGCCGCCGTCCACTTCAACCATCTTGCCATCAATGTACTGGGGTATCCTGCCAAGCACCATGTGAAGGCTGTGGTCCCATGCGGCCCCGGCAAGCTCGGCGATCGAAACGACCCAGTAAAGGTAGATCTCATCGACACGGTCGAGCCTGTCCGCGTACCACTTGACGAGGACATTGTTCGTCCCGGGGTCGGAGCCCATTCCTGTCAAGACCGTTATCCCGGCCTGTTTTGCCGCCGCACCTATATCTGACGCAAAAAGGATCTGCGCCGCTTCGTAATCGTCGCAGATATCGATATAGTTGACCTTCGCCTCGACAGCAGCCCGCGCAACGGCAACAGCCGTCTTATAAAAAGGCCCTGCGCAGTTGACGACAACATCCGCCGCCTTGATCGCAGAAACCATTCCGGCATGATCGTTCACATCTATCTTTACCAGGGAAACCTTCGGGCTCGCCTTCAGTTTCTCCTGTACCCTTTCACGATCGATATTGATATCCCCGAGCGTTACCGTCTCTATCCTTTCCTGCTTTATGAGGTCCCGCGCAACCCCCTGCCCCATTCCGCCCGTTCCACCCACGACCAATACCTTCATTCTTCCTCCTTAAATGGCTTAATCACAGTAATTACTTTCCCAATCTTGAAAATACACCACCACCAAACGCCCCTTCTCCTCTATCGTCATCCCGGCCTCCGGAGGCTGTGTCGTAATTCCTTTCCCACCATCCAAAGCGGGTATACTATACCTGCCGGCATAAAACCCTCGCCGTCATTCCGGACTTGATCCGGAATCCAAGGTTTTTCTTTTAGGCTTTTGCAAACGTCCGTGCGTAGGACATGACCATAAAAATAAAACCTTGGATTCCCGCTTTCGCGGGAATGACGGGCAGGGGGGTGAGCCCAGATAGGCCGGTACGAAGAGTGTAAGAATCATTCCGTAATGTTGATCGAAACGTTTCATTTGTTTATATCAAACTCCCCTTCGAGAAGTTCCGTCAACACCCCGTTGAGCTTGTTGGGATGGTGGACGAAGGCGTAACGGGTCCCGAACAATTCCCGCGGTTTTTTATCGATGAGATCGACATTTTTCGCCTCGAGTTCCTTCATTGCCCTGTCAAGGTGATCGACCTTGTACGAAATGAGGAAAACACCTTCCCCCCGTTTTTCAATGAATTTCGCTACCTCTCCTTCAGGGGCGGTCGATTCCATGAATTCGACAGCCACCTCGCCGATATAGTAGCGCGATACCCTTATCATCTCCGACTCGGCAGTGTATTCGCATGAGGGGACAAGCCCGAAGTCTTCGCGGTATACCCGCTTCGTTTCTTCAAGGTCCTTGACTGCAAAGCATATATGATCAATCTTTTCGATCTTCATGCATCCCCCTATCTTTATTTAAGCCTTCTGTCCTTCTTTTTCCTTCAGGGCCCTTAAGATCTTTTCCGGCGTGATGGGCAGGTCTTTTATCCTTACCCCCACTGCGTCATAAATCGCATTGGCAATAGCAGGGGCGGTCGGAACAAGGCCCGGCTCGCCGATGCCCTTTGCACCGAAGGGTCCTGCCTGCTCGTCTGACTCGACTATGACCGCCTGGACGGGCGGGACGTCCCGAACCGTCGGCATCTTGTAGTCGAGGAAATTGCCATTCTTGAGATATCCCTTATCGTAGATCATCCTTTCGCCAAGGGCGTAGCCGATGCCCTGCAGGCCGCCGCCATAGATCTGCCCTTCGAGGAGCATCGGGTTGATCGCCTTGCCGACATCGTGTGCGGCGATGTAATTGAGGATCTTTACCTGGCCTGTTTCCCTGTCGACCTCCACCTCGACGCCGTGGGCGCCGTAGGCATATGATACGGACAGGTTGCCGCGGAACGTCTGGTCGAAATTTTCATTCGGCGGGTCATAGAAATGCTCCGCTACAAGCATCCTGCCGCCCAAGCTATAGTGGGCCTTGCGAAGGACCTTTCCCAGAGGGATGCTCTTCTCTTTGTCATTTTTGGAGAAGATAATGCCGTCTTGCATGTCGAGCGCATCGACCGGTTCGCCGAGATTTTTCGCGGCGATCTCCATGATCTGCGCCTTTATCTTCTGCGCAGCGCCAAGTGCCGAATTCCCTGCCACGAATGTCGTCCTGCTGGCATGGGCCCCGACATCCCACGGGCACACATCGGTATCATTGTTTATCACATTGATATCGTCCATGGGGATCCCAAGCACCTCGGCAACGATCTGGGCGATAATCGTGTCCGATCCCTGCCCGATCTCGGAAGCCCCGGTTATGACATCGACCTTGCCGTTGTCATCGACCTTGATGATCGTCCCGCAGCCGTCGGACTTGTACACGCGAGCTGCACCCCCGACATGGATGAGCGATGCCATCCCGACGCCTTTTCCATTACCCCTTTTGCACTTGTTCTTCCAGTCGAGCCTTTTTACGACCTCCTCTATGCAGTCTTTCATCCCGCACGAGGTGATGCGGAAATTCTGCGGGGTCACCTCTCCGGATTCATTTGCGTTGATCCGCCGGATCTCTACCGGGTCGATCCCGGCTTTTTCCGCGAGCTGATCGAGGCATGACTCGATGGCAAACGTTGCCTGCGGGTTTCCATACCCCCTGAACGCCTGGCTGTACGTGTTGTTCGTATACACACATTTTGCGGTGTATTTAATATTGGGAACCTTGTACAGGGATGATATCGGAACCATCATGACGGACGGTGTTGTTGCGCCCCATGACGTGTACGCGCCATTATCGAGGACCATTGCCATCTCGCGGAACGTGAGTTTCCCGTCCTTGTCGCACCCTTGCGATATCTTCGTTATCGTCGGCTGCCGGGGCGATGTAGCCAGGAATTCCTCTTCGCGTGAGAAAACGATCTTAACCGGTCGTCTGGTCTTGAGCGCAAGAAGGATCGCGATGTATTCGTAAGCATACGTGTCGAGTTTGCTTCCGAACCCGCCCCCGATGACGGTCTGAATGATCCTGACCCGCTTGTTCTTGAGTCCGAAGGCCTTTAATGCTTCAAGGAAATCGCCCTGCGCGAGAGACGGGATCTGCGTGTTGCTGTACATTGTCAGTGTATTCCCGACATCGAACGATGCAACGCAGCCGCTCGTGCCGAGACAGCAATGAGTGACCCACTGCGTTGAAAATGTATCCTCGGCAATGAATGCGGATTCCTTTTTTGCCGCCTCGACATCGCCATGGACAAATTTCCAGGGCATCTTGAGGACATTCGACGGGAATTCCTCATGGACGAGCGCAGCGCCTTCCTTCATCGCTTCGATGGGATCGAATATCCCCGGTAACTCCTCGTATTCGACATCGATAAGGTCGATGGCCTCTTCGGCTATCTCCTGGCTTACCGCCGCCACGGCAGCAATTTCGTCACGCGTTGACAATACCTTGCCCGACTTGAGGGGCGGGTTGTCTTTCAGGAAACCGAACTTAAAATTGTTCGGAACATCGCCTCCGGTGATAACTGCTTTTACGCCCGGCAGGGCCGATGCCTTTGAGATATCAAGCTTGAGTATCTTTGCGTGCGGATATTTGCTGTAGAGGATCTTGCCATAGAGCATGCCGGGAACCTTCAGGTCCTGGATATAAATCGCCTCGCCCGTCGCCTTCAGGGGTGCGTCCTTTTTGGGTATCCTTTTTCCGACAAATTTAAGGCCGTCCATGGTTACCTCCCCCCGGCAACGGATTTTATGGCATCGATGATCTTTACATAACCGGTGCACCTGCAGAGGTTTCCCTCGATGCTTTCCTTGATCTCGTCTTCCGTAGGTTTGGGCTTGGCGTCGAGAAGGGCCTTTGCCGACATTATCATGCCGGGGATGCAGAAACCGCACTGTACTGCGCCTTCATCCACGAATGCCTTCTGGATCGGGTCAAGCTCCCCGCTTTTCGTCATGAGGCCTTCGATGGTGATGATATTCCTCCCTTCTACCTCCATGATGGGATACAGGCACGAATTGACCGCCTGGCCGTCGATTACGACCGTGCATGCACCGCATTCGCCGTAACCGCATCCTTCCTTGGTGCCGGTCATTTCAAGGACTTCCCTGAGAACATAAAGAAGGGTCCATTGAGTATCGGCTTCGACGGTTACTTTCTCATTGTTTAAAGTAAAGTTAATCTCTTTTTTCATGGTCGCCTCCTTACCAGAGTCTTTCCGGCCAGATCATATCGTCGGGTCTGATGACACGGTCAACGGCCCTCAATATTGCGCGCCTCGTCAGGACCTTTACCATGTCCCGCCGGTACCACGCCTCGCCGCGTATGCTGTCGCGCGGCTGGCACTCGGAAGCGGCTATCTCACCTATCTCCTCAAAGAGAGCTTCCGAAATTACCTTGCCCTTGAGCGCTTCCTCGGCCTTCTTTGCGCGCATGGGACGCGGGGCAACAACCCCCATTGCTATCCGGATGTCCTCGCAGACAAGTTTTTCGTCTTCAAATCTCCTGAGAATATTTGAGATGTTATCGATGGTGCAGAGGGCATCCTTGCAGCCGATCTCATCGCCGTCTATCCTGATGGTTATGCGGGCGGCAACGCCCAGCATCGGAAGGTCCATCGCCTGGCGCCTCGTATGCTTTATATAGGCCGACCCCGTTCTGCCGTTGAAAGCAGGCATGGCGAAGCCTTTTAAGATCTCTCCGGGTTTAAGAGCCACCTTATTGGGCCCCAGGAAAAAATCGTCTATCGGGACCTTGCGATCGCCGTCTTTTCCCGCAATGACAGCCTGTGCATCGAGGACAAGGAGCGGGCACGCCGTATCCGCGGACGGTGCGGCATTACATATATTTCCGCCCATCGTCGCAACGTTGCGGATCTGCAGGGACCCTACCTTGTTTGTCGCATCGGTCAATGCGGTATATTTTTTCTGAATGAACTCATTTTTTGCTATGGCATTATGCGTTACCGCGCTTCCGATAGCGAGACCGGACGCCGTGTTGAGATAGGCGAGATCTCCAATATTGCGCAGTGAAATAAGACACCCGGGAAAGATCTTCTTCTGCCGGATGAGCACCATGACATCCGTTCCGCCGGCGATATAAACCCCCCTCCCGCCGGAGCCCTCCATCAAGGCGATAGCTTCACTAATGCTTGCGGGCCTTAAATACTCGAAGCTCCCCATAACCCCTCCTTATTGTGATCCTTAAGGAATATAAATTCCTATGAATCTCTCTCGTCGAAAACGCGTTTTGTCTTGCGTTCCGACCGCGGAAGAGACCCATAATCTTCGACCTCCACGTCGCAGCTCACCAGGACCTGCTTCTTGATCTCCTTCTCGATAGCCTTGCGAATATGCTTGTCCGTGTCGTGCGACTTATCCATTCCCTGCGCACGTTCCACCTTTACCGTCATATGGTCTTTTCCGCCCTTGTCCTTCCTGTAAAGATGGATCTGGTATTCACTTCCGACATCCTTCATATGCGACAATATCTGGTCGATGTGGCTCGGATAGATATTGACGGCACGGAAGATGAACATATCGTCGCTGCGGCCAAGTATCCTGTCGTGGCGTGGCATCATGCTGCCGCAGGGACATTTGTCCGTCATGATCCGCGTGAGGTCGCGCGTACGGTACCGGATAAGCGGCGCCCCTTCCTTGCGCAGCGTCGTCACGACCATCTCGCCGACCTCTCCCTCAGGAACGGGTTGAAGGGTGTCCGGGTCGAGGATCTCAAGGATATAGTAATCGGCCCAGTAATGGATACCGGTGTGATATCTGCAGTCAAGGCCCGTACCCGGGCCGTAAAGTTCGGTCATTCCGGGGATGTCGTATAACTGGTCAAACGCCACACCCGATAGCTCGGATATCCTCTGGCGCATGGCGTCGCTCGCCCTCTCGGAGCCAAAGATCATTTTATTGAGGGCGACCTTGCCGCGAAGCCCGCGCTCTTCGATAAGCTCCGCCATGAGAAGGCCCATCGATGCTGTGCATGTCATGACGGTCGTTCCGAAATCTTCAAGGAACTGGCACTGCATGTCGGTGTTGCCGGGACCTATCGGGATGGACATTGCCCCGAAACGCTCGCAGCCGTTCTGGAATCCCCAGCCCGCAGTCCAGACGCCGTACCCGACCGCGATCTGGATCCTGTCCTCAGGGGTGCAGTCCGCGTATGCGTAGCACCGTGCAAACATATTGGCCCAATCCTCGACGTCGTTCGCCGTATAGC
>CAIQJW010000264.1 GCA_903872255.1 uncultured delta proteobacterium
ATATTACATCCGGGTTCCTGATTATCGCTTCTTCACGTCCCACGCTGCCTGACGGAGCATCACGAAATATGTTCACGGCACCCGCAAAATCGAGGTAATCATTGATAAAGAAATCCCTTGTTGCAACAAAGAAAGGTTTTGTGCCGAGTTCGATCATGACCTTAGGTTTCTTAAACCGCCCGGTTCTTTTCCGGATCTCGTTCGCTTCGGCCCGTGCCTTATCGACAATCCGCCGGGCTTCTTCGCCTTTACCTGTTGCGTTCCCTATTTGAAGGAAGATATCGCAGATACCGGAAAAGGTTTCCGGTATCTGATACGTAAGTACCTTTAACCCGAGGGAGTGCATCTTTGTCAGGACCTTCCTGTTTGTAAGCCCCATCGCAATGACAAGGTCGGGACGCAATTCAACGATCTTCTCGAGGTCCGGTTCAACGACCGTGCCGACGACGGGTTTTGTTTTAGCGTCTGCAGGCCGGTTGCAGTATAGGGTGACACCTGCGATGTTATCCTTGAGCCCGAGGAGATACAGGGATTCCGTAATTGGCGGGCTTAACGATATTATTCGGATCTTGCGGGCCGCGTCGCGGTCTCTTGCGGGCTGCCCGGGGCCGGCGACACATGGCATGGCAATAAGGAGACACCCGATGATCGTGATAATGATCTTCTTTGAACGTGATAGAGAGGTCATATCCTTCCCTTTATCGACGGGTTGCGAATATCGAGAAAGAAATAGTCCCCGTCAGACCGGACAGGTCCTTTTTCAAATATCACCGGACTGGTAAAGACAGGTCCGTCATAAACGAACGTATGATATTCCCCCGCCTCACCGCAGATATCGATACCGGGACCCAGCGATCGTATATCGTTGACGAAGGCCTCGTCTATATCGCGGCCGGCCCAGGTTGTATCAAGGTAATGTGTATCGACAGCGACTACGGTGGCCTTGAAACCGGAACCAATGAATTCTTTCA
The DNA here is from genome assembly GCA_903872255.1 of uncultured delta proteobacterium. Lineage (GTDB taxonomy): Bacteria > Desulfobacterota > Syntrophorhabdia > Syntrophorhabdales > Syntrophorhabdaceae > Delta-02. The sequence continues at coordinate 972 of CAIQJW010000264.1, forward strand.
GCAGGTCCTCCCTTTTTTCCATCCACAGGGGCAGGGAAGGGGTGATCGAGCATTCCAACGAGACCCGTTCCACCCATGCGCGATGTTCCTCCATATCGATGTCTCCGAAAATGCCGCGGGATATTCCTTTCCCGCGCATCCCACCGAGAAGCACCTTGAATTCCCGCTCATATGTATCCCAGGTTGTGGGGCGCTGGATGAGGGGAATACCGATTGCTTCTGCCTGAAGCTGAAGAAGCGCGGCGCTCAACCCATGGGTACGGGAATGCGACCCGTCTTCAGTGACCATATTGACGAGATGTGTTACATTGACCCCTGACCGTATCGCCCGGTAGAGCGACAGGGTGCATTCCTTTCCCCCGCTCCATGAGCAGAACGCTAAATCCCGGGAATTATTCATGGCATACCCCTTTCGATCCATCCGCAGACCCTGCAATGGCCACGGTCCTTCTTCATTCCGGCACAGCATTATCACGGGATCATCGGATACGGCGTTCTCAGAACTGGTATGTATACTGCACCCCCAAAAGATAATTGCGTTCCGGAGACGGATAATAGTACTGCATCACTGTTGCGTTCGAGACGACCCCGTATTCGCTGTATTCCCTGTTGAATATGTTCTTGACGGCACCCGTTATTTTGAAGCCCTTCCATTTGTACACGGCGGACAGGTCGCACACCGTGAAGCCTCCCATTTTCGGGAAACTGTTCGTAATATCACTCGTCATGTACCTGTCGCCGACGTACTGCGAGGAAAATGTGAGCGTGAGCGCGTCTATGGCCCACGAAAAGGCCGCATTGAACTTGTTGGCAGGTACCATCGGTACCCGGTTCCCGTCGAGGTCGTCCCCGTCGAAAACCGCGTCGAGGTATGTGTATCCGAGATCGAGCCTCAAGCCCGGCACGATGATCCAGAACAGGGTAGACTCGATACCCTGCCGTTTTGTCTTCCCGTAATTTGAATTCTGAAAGGTAAGGGGATTGTAATAGATCTCGTTCTTGTGGCGCCCGTAAAATCCGGTAACGCTGGCACCCAGGTACTTTGTAAAGTTGTAGCGTACGCCGATGTCGATCTCCTTCACCGTATGGGGCTCCAGGTTCTCGTTAATGGGGGGCACGGAAAATGGACTGAAATATTCATCGGTTACGGGGAACCTGAAACCGGTGGCAAAATTGACGAATACGTTCCCTTGTTCCGAAATGATATAGTTGAGGCCGACCCGCCAGGCATCCTTGTCCTTCTTCACAAAATCATCGATGGGCGCCAGGGCGCCAGTATTGTCCGTATAGTCGAAATCGTATTTTACCTTTGCAAGGCGGTACCCGGCGCTGAAAAGGAGGTTTTTCATGATGAACAGCTCGTCGTTGATATAGAAGCCCCACTCAGTCTTGTTGATGTTGGTGTTGGAGTCCGCTCCGGAGCCGGAGTCAACGCTGCGGCTCGGTGAATAATAGTAATCGATACCGGCGACCAGGGTATTCTTGAGGGAGAATATGTCCTCTTTTACCGTGATCTTCGGTGTCAGTGACATCGTTTCGAAACGCCTCATCGCATCCCACGACATGCCGTTGACGTTCGGGTCATAATGGAACGACGTATGCCGCTTCCGGTACGCCGCTCCTACCGATACCTGCACGGTATCCGAAGCTTTTACCACGGCCTCCAGATCGACGAAATTGTCCTCGGTATTTCCCCGGTCGAGCGGCGTGCTGGCATCTTTTCTGTCATAGATGCCCGTGCGGAGCTCATAGGCGGACAGCGGACCGGGAAGGCCGTAGTTGTCCGTGTGATGTCCGGCCTTGAGGTTCAGTGTAAGGAACGCAGGAAATTGATACGAGAATGAACCGAATACGTCCTTTGCGCTAAGATCGTTGTTGTGCCTGTACCCCGTCGTGTCATACGAGGAGGTCAGGATATTGTACGAAAAAGCACCCTGTTTGCCGGAAGCTCCCAGGTAGGGGTTGTACAGATCGTAACTGCCTGTGTTGACGCCGGCAATGACGGATGGCTTGCCTTCCCCTTTCTTAAGCAGTATGTTGATCACGCCGCCTATGGCATTGTCGCCGTACAGGGCACTTGCCGGGCCGCGGTATATCTCGATCCGCTCGATCATCTCGATCGGTACCTGCATGAGGTCCACGTATGAGAGATTGATATCGTTCACACGCCTTCCGTCCACCAGGAACAGGGAGTTCTGCGGCGCACTCTCGCCGAAACCGCGGATGTCAACGGCGGAGAACTTCGGGTTGCCAAGGAGACTGCGGGCAAATATGCCCTGTTCGTCCTTGAACACGTCGGACAGGGTACGCACGCCTTTTTCCTCGATCTGTTCCTTGCTGATTATCGAAACGTTAGCCGGGACCTCTATTATCTTTGTCGGCGAGCGTGTCGCCGTCACGACGATGCTTTCCAGCGTGTACGGGGATTCCTGCGGGAAGCAATGAACCGGGATAAATACCGAAAAAAAGATTAGAACAAGAAAAAAACCGCGGACCATGAGAATCTCCCTATGCCTCGTAAGGATTTGTCTCGATATTCAACCCAAGGTTTCCTGACTTAAGGGGAATACAAGCCAGCGCGCCTTCCCATCATGCATGAGCATGAAAGTGGCCGGCCGTAAGGGCCATGCGCTGCTAAACCCCATCACAGTTGCGGGACAGCGGAAGATTTTCACTTCACTTCCCTTGCAGGTTGAACTGTAACGAGTATAAGGATTTTTAACATATAGACGGAGAAAACACAAAGGAATATCTTGAGCGATCCAGAAGGGCGAACGGGCGTGAGATATTTGTTTTTGCCCTCCCGTTTTGATAAGGTATAGACCATGGAAAGGTGCGAAGATGTTAAACGTAAATTCAACGAGTGCAATGTCAGCAGCCTCCTCGGGATAACCATCGATCACGTGGAGGAAGGCCTGGCCCGCGGCAGCATGGCGGTAACAAAGAACCATACGAATGTCTTTGGCGGTATCCACGGCGGTATCCTTTTCGCTTTTGCCGATCAGGTCGGCGGGGCATGCGGGAACAGCATGGAGTACAAGGCCCTCCTTGTCGAATCCGTTGCCCGTTTCAAGAAAACGGCGAGGGAAGGGGAGGTCATTTACGCCGAGGCGCGCCTTACCCATTCGCGAAGACAGAGGGATATCATAGAGATCACTGTCACGAACGCCGGGCAGGAAGTGCTGGCACTACTGAAAATGACCTCATTCATAGTTGAGAATGCGGCAAAGACTCCTTAATATTTTCGATATCCTTCTCGGGAAATTCGGCGCAAGACATTGGTGGCCCGGCGAAACACCTCTCGAGATCATCGTCGGCGCCGTGCTTACGCAGAACACCTCCTGGAAAAATGTCGAAAAGGCCATTACGAACCTTAAGGATGCAGGACTTCTGGAGCTTGCCAGCCTGTACCGTACACCGGATGAAGTTCTCGCCGAAAAGATCAGGCCTTCTGGATATTATAATTTAAAAACAGTGCGATTGAAGAATTTACTTAAGGTAATATATGAAGAATATAATGCATCTATAGAATATTGTAAGACTTTAGAATTGTCACAACTGCGGCAAAGGTTGCTCGCAATCAAGGGAATCGGCGAGGAGACAGCGGACAGCATACTACTTTATGCCTTGGGCAAACCCATCTTTGTTATAGACGCCTACACCAGGCGGTTCCTTGCGAACCATGGCCTGCACGAGGGGCGCTGCACATACGGCCAGGCGCAGGACTTCTTCATGTCCAACCTTCCGGCAGACGTGTATCTTTTTAACGAATACCACGCATTGATCGTAGCGCTGGGGCAGACGTACTGCTTTAAGGTGCCGAAGTGCGGGGAATGTCCGCTCAGGAGTGATAAGGATAAAGTGAGGAGTGAAGGCCTTCTTTAAATGGAAGTGACTGTAACCTTTGTATCTCCGGTTACTTTTTCTATCATCCCGATCCGGTTTGCAGTCTCGCCGCTGGCGTTGAGAGACTGCATAATGTCATCGGCCTCGGTATCCTTGACGATTAGGACGAACCCGGTGCCCATGTTGAAAGTCGAGCAGGCGGCATTGAGGTCGAGATTGCCCGCCTCCATCAGGATACGGAATATGGCGGGGACCAGCGACACGTCGAGCTTGATATTGAGGCTCAGGCCATCGGGAATGATGCGTGAAATATTGCCGGGAAGGCCGCCGCCCGTTATGTGGGCCATTCCCTTTACTGTGAATTTATGGACCGCATCGAGGACCGGCTTCACGTAGATACGCGTCGGTTTGAGTAGTTCCTCGTACAATTTTCCCGTAAGGCCAGGCACCTCTTCATCAACGCGGTACTGTTTGACGTCGAAAAGGAGCTTCCTCACAAGGGAATAACCATTACTGTGCAGGCCGTTCGACTTAAGGCCGATCACGGCATCCCCCTCGGAGATCGTGGAGCCGTCAATGATGGCATCTTTTTCAATAACCCCAACTGCGAAACCGGCAAGGTCGTACTCATCATCCTTGTAGAATGAAGGCATTTCTGCCGTTTCCCCGCCGACGAGGGCGCAGTCAGCCTGCATGCAGCCGTCGCACACACCGCCTATAACAGCCGGATAGACATTTTCGTCAATTTTTCCGCAGGCATAATAATCAAGGAAAAAGAGCGGTTTTGCGCCGAGGGTCAGGATATCGTTGACGCTCATGCCGACAAGGTCGATACCGACCGTATCGTGTTTGCCGGCCATAAAGGCGATCTTGAGCTTGGTGCCCACGCCATCGGTCGAGCTGACAAGAACAGGGTTCTTATACGATCTCGGGACCTCGGTCAGGGCGGCAAACCCGCCGATCATGTTAAGCACGTTAACATTGTGCGTTGCCTTTATACGGCTTTTCAGATCGTCTATAAGGCGGTCTGCCCTGGCTATGTCAACGCCGGAATCTTTGTATGTTATTGGTTTCACGGTCTTAATGTAAAATTAATCCTGTTAGATTGTCAATCGAAAGATATATTCCGGATTTGTGTCAAAAATGCTGTTGAAGGAGACGGCATGTTTTACTTAAACCATTCGGGCGATGAATTCGTCAACCGGTATTGCCGGCAGGGTTATGATCTGGATAGTACCGCGGGAACCAAGTTCAATGGACAATTTTGCAATTGCTTCATTACTTGGCGCCTCGAGAATATTCAGGAAATCATATTCGCCAAGGACAGCATACTGGGCCAAAACCTTAGAACCCATGCTTTCGATCTCTCTGTTTACCTCTTCGATCCTCTCGGGATGTTTCTTGATCGTTTTTCGACCCTCGTCTGTCAGAGTGCTGAGCATAATATAAATTGGCATATAACCAACCCCCAGAATTTGTATTATTTATAGATTGTAATATACCCTAATGCTTTGTCAATATTAAATGTGCCGGATAGGCGCCGGGGAAGACCTGACAAGTGTTGCCATACGCAATATCCGCTGAAAACATCATATTGATTGAGAATGTGAGATGTGCTAATATCTACCACTTCGTGTCTAACGACTTTATATGAACTATTTTGTTCACTATTTCACATATAGAATCACAGCAACAAAGAAAATAAAGATTTTATACATTTAAAGGGGGATCTATGGCTAAACCTATGGATCAATACAAATGGCATGAATTGACGGTCGGATGCGTTATTGAAGATGTCGGCAACGCCATGGAATACAAGACGGGCGATTGGCGGTCATCGAAGCCCGTGTCGAACCGGGAAAAATGTACCAAGTGCGGACTTTGCTGGCTTTTCTGTCCTGACGCTGCTATCCATCAAACCGCAGACGGCTATTATGAAACGGATCTGGATTATTGCAAGGGCTGCGGGATTTGCGCACGAGAGTGCAAACCGGCTGCGATCGTAATGGTAGAGGAGGAACGATGAGCGCGAAGAAAGGCATGGAAGTATCCATAGCGGCATCGGTCGCAGCCAAACTGGCACGGGTCGAAGCAATCGCCGCTTATCCCATCACCCCCCAGACCCACATTGTCGAGCATCTTGCCGAGCTCGTGGCTAACGGGGAATTGGAGGCAGCGTATATTAACGTTGAATCCGAGCACTCCGCCATGTCGGCATGCGTAGGTACCTCGGCAACCGGAGCCCGTACATTCACATCGACAAGCGCCCAGGGAATGGAGCTCATGCACGAGATACTGTTTATCGCATCCGGCATGAGGCTTCCCATTGTCATGGCCGCAGTCAACAGGGCCCTGTCGTCGCCGCTTTCAATCTGGGGTGACCATTCCGATATTATGGCTGCCAGGGATACCGGATGGATCATGGTTTTTTGCGAGAACGGTCAGGAAGTCGTTGACTCTATCATTATGGCATTCAAGATAGCCGAGGATCGAAGGGTTCTCCTGCCGATGATGGTCAACCTTGACGGTTTCTCTTTGAGCCACGTTATTGAACCCATCGAGTTCCCCTCACAGGAGGATGTCGACCGTTTCCTGCCTCCTTACGCCCCGCTGTATACGCTGCATCCCGATAAGCCCGTCACAATGGGCGCCTATGCGATGCCCGAACTTTACACGGAAGCAAAATACAGTCAGGAAATGGCCATCCGGAACTCTAAAACCGTTGTCAAGGAAGTAATGGACCAGTTCTCAAAAGAATTTGGAAGGCAGTATAACCTCGTAGAAACATACAATATCGACAAGGCCGATACCGTTTTCATGGCGCTCGGCTCAATAAACGAAAATATCAAGACTGCAATAGACCTCCTCAAAGAAGATGGAAAGGAATTGGGCCTCGTCGCCCCGCGTCTTTTCAGGCCGTTTCCTGGAGATGAGCTTGCCCAAATCCTTAAAACGAAAAAGACACTTGCAGTTTTCGAGCGTGTAATGCCGGGCGGGGCAATGAATGGCCCTCTCTACAATGAGATAGCCAGCCTTGTCGTCCAAAACGGGCTTAATATCCGGCTTGAGAATTTTATATTTGGCCTTGGAGGACGGGATGTCGAACCTGAAGAATTGATGGGTGTATTTGACCGGATCAGTGCTTCTTCGAAGATAACCCACGCTGACAATAAGAATTATGGCGTAATAGGGGTGAGATCATGAGAATGAAAAGTCTTGAGAAATATACAGACACTCCCGATTTTGAATATGCAACCTCAGGCCACAGGGCCTGTCAGGGATGTGCCGAGATACTTGCTTTACGGCTCGGCTTAAAGGTATTCGGAAAAGATTCGATCATTGCGATGGCAACAGGATGTATGGAGATCATCTCCACGCCTTTGCCGACAACCTCATGGCGGCTTCCCTGGATACATGTTGCCTTTGAGAATGTGGCAGCAGTTGCCTCCGGCATCGAGTCCGGGATAAAGATCCTGATGGAAAAAGGCAAGATCGCAAAGAAAGATATCAATATTATTGCGATTGCCGGCGATGGAGGAACGACTGACATCGGCCTGCAGGCGCTTTCCGGAGCAATGGAAAGAGGGCATGATTTTACGTATATCTGCGTCGACAACGAAGCGTATATGAACACCGGTATCCAGCGTTCATCGTCAACTCCGTTTGGCGCGATGACGACGACAAGCCCTCCTGGGAAAAACAGTATCGGGCAGAAGACGCAGAAGAAAAATATGCCCAAGATAGCAGTTGCCCATAATATCCCGTACGTTGCAACCGCCTGTCCGTCATATCCGTTCGATTTCCTTGCCAAGGTGAAAAAGGCAAAGGAAACGAAGGGCCCTGCGTATATTCACGTCCTGTCGGTGTGCCCGACGGGCTGGCGCATCCCATCCGACCAGGCGATCCATTACGGTAGACTGGCAGTCAGGACCGGCGTCTTTCCTCTTTATGAGGTTGAGAACGGACATTACAGGATAACCTATAGCCCGGAGCCACTGCAGCCGGTAGCCGAATATTTAAAAGGGCAGGGCCGGTTCCGTCACCTGACGGAGGACCTGATCGCCCAGATCCAGGACCGGGTCAATCTTGACTGGCAGGAACTGAAAAACTATAGCGAAACGAAATAGGCCAGACCCAAGCATTTCAAGCGCGCCCGCGAGTCACAACGGGCGCGCTTTTTTGTCCTTCCGGCCGCTTATTACATTTAGACTTGCCTTAAAGGTTTGGATATCTATTGAGAAATATAAAAAAAATACTTGAATTATGGATTGGAAGGTATACAATATTATAACCAAATCCAACTAGCGGCCGTTTTTTTGGAACTTGGACTATCACGCAACAAAGGTGCTTAGATGCAATCAGATTTCCACAGAATGGGCAGTTTGCTCCGCGAAAAAAGAGAGGAAAAGGGTCTCAGCATCGTCGATATTTCCGATACGCTCTGCATAAGGAAATCTTTGGTTAAGGCCCTCGAGGACGGCAATACGGCCCTCCTTCCCCATGATATATACATTAGAGGTTACCTTAAGAAATATGCGCATGTTCTTGATATCAGTGAAGAAACATTAGGTCTTGAGCCACGGGCAGAGGAACACGCCGTACAGACTGTAGCGGCGGGGAGGAAAACCTCCGTACACGCCCCCCGTCATATCGCCAAGCGGGCCATGGTCATTCCGCTGATATTCGTCCTGATAATCGCATTCTTTGTTTTAAACCAGATATACAAGGAAAGGTCCGCTGCCCGGTCGACACCCGATCAGATAGCGCAATCGAACGCCGTCTCCAGAAAACAGGCTTCGGCCAATGTCAGGCAGCCGTCTCAAGCAAATGCCGCAGCGCAGTCGGGTTCCACAGCGCAGCCTCAAGGTTTGCCCGCTCCGGATGTCAAAAAGCTCATGATCACATGCAACGAAAGGACCTGGGTGAGCGTGGTAATTGATGATAACGAGAAGAAGGAATTTATGCTCAATTCCGAAGAGATGATCGTGCTCAATGCGAAAGAAAATTTCGACATTTTGATCGGGAATGCGGCCGGCGTAAAACTGAATCTGAATGGAAAAGAAGTGGACTTCACCGGAAAGAGCGGCGAAGTCAAACGGGTCAAAATTTCCTGAAAATAAATATGCGAGGAAAAGGGTTAATACCCTGATCAGTTACCCGAGCAACCGTTCCATCTCTCCGGCGTCTATATCAAAATTTGCCCATACCTTCTGAACATCGTCTGAATCCTCAAGCGCTTCCATCAACTTAAGCATGGTATCCGCATTCTTTCCTTCGAGTTTGACATAGTTTTGCGGCACCATGCTTAATTCTGAAACGATATGAGGGACCTTATTATCTTCAAAGACCTTTTTCAGGGTCTCAAAATTTGTAATGTCGGTGTATACTTCGATCTCGTTCTCATCTTCGCTGATATCTTCCGCACCTGCCTCAAGAGCGAGTTCCATGATCTTGTCGCTATCGACGGCTTTTTTATCAAAAACCATAAGTCCTTTTTTACTGAAAAACCAGGAAACACATCCTGCCTCTCCGAGATTCCCGTTTAATCGTGACAGAGCGTGCCGTACTTCGGCGGCTGTGCGTTTCTTGTTGTCGGTCAGTACCTCTATAAGGATAGCAACCCCACCCGGTCCGTATCCTTCATAGGTAATTTCTTCGTATGCTACTGCACCATCCAGAGCGCCTGTGCCTTTTTTTACGGCCCGCTCGATGTTGTCCTTGGGCATATTTTCGGCTTTGGCATTATCAATCGCCATACGAAGCCGTGAATTCGCATTGGGATCAGCTCCGCCTATACGGGCAGCGGTGGTGATTTCTCTGATCAGCTTTGTGAAGATCTTTCCGCGCTTGGCATCCGCCGCACCTTTTTTGTGCTTAATAGAACTCCATTTGCTATGTCCTGACATTATGCCCCCGGAGGATAAGAATGGTGGGCGATATTGGATTCGAACCAACGACCTCTGGTATGTGAGACCAGCGCTCTAACCATCTGAGCTAATCGCCCGTGCGTTTCTTTTTATTACATTCCTGTTAAAAAGTCAACCCAAGACAAATAGGATTTCTATTCTAATTTAATGTAAGAAAGTATATCATTTTGCATCATGCAGCATGTATTTGGACCCGTCCCGTCACGACGCCTGGGGTTTTCGCTCGGTGTTGACGTCATTCCTCCGAAATATTGCAGTTATGACTGCATTTATTGCCAGATCGGAAAGACGACGCACATCGAAGCGGCCCGAAGACATTTTTATGATCCCCACAGTATAATCGAGCAGGTAATGGAAAAAGTGTCCTCATCCGATACGGTCGACGTGATCACGTTTTCCGGTTCCGGAGAACCGACGCTCAATTCCGATCTGGGCCTTATGATACGGGAAATAAAGAAGAGAACATCCGTCCCGGTCGCAGTGATCACGAACGGGTCGCTTCTTTGCTTGAGCGAAGTCCGGGATGACCTCGGAGGGGCGGATATAATCCTTCCGTCGCTAGATGCGGTAAGCCAGGATGTCTTTGAACACATCAACAGGCCTCATCCATCGCTTGATATCAATGCGGTCATTGAAGGACTGAGGGTCTTGAGAACACAATTCTACCGGCAGATCTGGCTCGAGATCATGTTGATCAAGAATCTCAACGATGGTCCGCAAGAATTGAAAAAAATGGTGGAAATTGTGTCAGGTCTGAACATGGACAGGATACAGTTGAACACCGTCACCCGGCCTCCCAGCGAACCATCTGCAGCCCGCCTGACCGAGAATGAACTCAAGGAGATCTGCACTATGTTCGGCCCGGCATGCGAGATAATATCGACATTCGAGAAAGCCGCGGATATCCATGTTGAGACCACGGCGGCGTCCATTATACTCGAAACACTTAAACGAAGGCCGCTTACCCTCGATGATATAGTCAGTATCACGGGCATGTCCCGTTTTGAAGCGAAGACAAAGCTCAACATCCTCGAAAAAGAGGGTCTGGTCACCACGAGCGTACTCAATGATGAGCTTTTTTATGTCAGCTCATAGCTTAAACGCCTGTATCGGCTGAGAATGATATTGACAAAAAGATCACCCGGAACTTAGTATTACACGACAGGGGCGGTATAAGAGGTATTCCTTCGCAGTTTTTTACCCGGATATTCTCGGATCCCATATAAATTGAGGAGGGGCATTTATGAAGATCAGGCGTGCCATTGTCAGCGTATCAAGCAAGGAAGGGCTTTCCGGCCTGGCGTTATTCCTGAAGGATCAGAATGTTGAGATCCTGTCGACAGGGGGCACGAAAAAATATCTCGAAAGCATCGGAGTCAATCCTCTAGAGGTCGGCGCATATACCGGTTTCCCCGAGATAATGGATGGCCGTGTGAAAACCCTGCATCCAAAGGTCCACGGGGGCATCCTGAATATCAGGGATAATGCAGAGCACCAGAGGGCCATGAAAGACCATGCGATCAGCCATATCGATATGATCGTCGTCAACCTGTACCCTTTCATAGAAGTTGTCAGCAAAGGCTGTACATTCGAGGATGCAATAGAGAATATTGATATCGGCGGTCCTTCGATGATACGCGCAGCCGCGAAGAACTTTAAATATGTTACCGTCGTCGTGGACCCCGAAGATTATGCAAAGGTTATCGCCAATATGACCGAGAATGATGGTGCAACGACCGAGGAAATGAGGTTTTATCTTGCAAAGAAGGTATTCGCCCTGACAAGCGCATATGATGGGGCGATCATTAATTATTTGTCTAAAATCTAACCGTATGGGGGCCTTGCCGTGAACGTTCTCGTGATCGGTTCCGGTGGAAGAGAGCACGCTCTTTGCTGGAAACTTGCACAATCAAAAGATATAAACAAGCTTTACTGCACGCCGGGAAATGGCGGGATATCGGATGTAGCGGAATGCCACGATATCACCGGGACAGATATATCGGGCCTTATGGATTTTTCCCGGAACATGAGGATAGATCTCGTGGTCGTGGGACCTGAAAACCCGCTTGCTGCCGGCATTGTCGACGCGTTCCAGAAAAAGGGCATTCCGATCTTCGGACCTGTCGCCAGGGGTGCGGCCATCGAGGCAAGCAAGATATTTTCGAAACAGCTTATGAAAGAAAGCTCTATTCCGACGGCCCCTTTCCAGGTGTTCGATGATTACGGGAAGGCCCGGGCCTGTATTGAGGCCAGGCAGACTCCCTTCGTCATCAAAGCTGACGGCCTGTGCGCAGGGAAGGGGGCTTACGTCATAAAGGATATGGCCGAAGCCGGCTCGGTCCTGAAAGAGCTCATGGTCAACGGGATTTACGGCGATGCAGGACGCAAGGTCATCATTGAAGACTTTCTGCCCGGCATCGAGGCGTCCTACCTGGCCTTTGCGGACGGCAACACGATCGTGCCGATGCCAGCCTCCCAGGACCACAAGCCTCTTCTTGACGATGATCTTGGCCCGAACACGGGGGGTATGGGCGCGTATACGCCGATCCCGTTCATTAATGACGATCTCGACCGCGAGATCCGCGAAACAATAATGCTGCGGACAATAGAGGCGATGCGGGACCAGGGCATCCCGTACAAAGGGGTATTATACGGGGGGCTGATGTTTTCAGGCGGCAAGCCGTATGTTATCGAATTCAATGCACGGTTCGGCGACCCTGAGACGCAGCCGATAATTTTTAAGATGAAAAGCGATCTCCTGCCGGTCCTTGTCGCGTGCGTGGAAGGCAAACTCAATAATATCGAAGAGATCACCTGGAAAGACGGGGTCAGTGTATGCGTGGTGCTCACCTCGGGCGGCTACCCGGAAAACCCGGAAAAAGGAAAAATAATCCGCGGACTCGATAAGTTGGCCGGAAGGGAAGATGTCATGGTGTTTCATGCCGGCACGAAGAAGGCCAATAGCCAGTATACTACATCAGGTGGAAGGGTCCTCGGTGTCACAGCGATAGGCCCCACCTATGAAAATGCAATAAAAAAGGTCTACGAAGCCGTAGCAATGATCGAATTTGAGGGTATGTTTTATCGAAAAGATATTGGAAGAAAGGCCTTAATAGCGGGATAGGACACCTAAATACTTTAATCAGGAGGAAATCAATGTCGAAAGAATTTAATATCGGTGTGATACCGGGTGATGGTACAGGGCCTGAGGTCATAGCCGAAGGGGTCAAAGTTCTTACGGCGGCATCCAAAAAATATGGTTTTTCGGTCAAATTGACATATTTTGATATCGGCGGCGAACGCTACAAGAAGACGGGCGAAACGCTGCCTGACAGTGTTTTGAGCGAACTGAAGCAATTTGATTCCCTTTATCTTGGCGCAATAGGCCATCCCGATGTCAAACCCGGCATTCTTGAGAAAGATATATTGCTGCGTACGCGGTTCGAATTGGATCAGTATATAAACTTGAGACCTGTAAAGCTTTATGAAGGGGTCGAGACGCCCTTAAGGGACAAAGGGCCGAAAGAGATAGACTTTGTCGTCGTTCGGGAAAACACCGAGGGGCTTTATACCGGTGCGGGCGGAGTCCTTAAAAAGGGAACGAAGGACGAAGTTGCGGTCCAGGAATCGATCAATACGCGTAAAGGCGTCGAGCGCTGCCTGAGGTTTGCCTTTGAATATGCCCGAAAGAGGAACAAGAACAAGAAATTGACGCTCTGCGGGAAGACAAATGTGCTTACATTTGCTTTCAACCTGTGGGAACGCGCATTTTACGAAGTGGCCGCCGAATATGGCGATATCAAAACGGATTATGCGCATGTTGATGCAACGTGTATGTGGATGGTAAAGAACCCGGAATGGTTTGACGTTATCGTCACGGATAACATGTTTGGGGACATCATTACCGACCTTGGCGCGATGATCCAGGGAGGCATGGGTATAGCATGCGGCGGCAATATTAATCCGGAAGGCGTGTCGATGTACGAGCCTATCGGGGGATCAGCGCCAAAATATACTGGTAAGAACGTCATAAACCCGATGGCGGCTATACTCGCCGGCGGCATGATGCTCGAGTTTCTCGGTGAGGACAAGGCATCGGCCGCTATCGAAGCATCCGTTCAGAAGGCTATCCTCAAGAATCTGAAATCGATGGAAGCAGGCAAGATGGGAATGGGCACCAAAGAGGTCGGTGACCTTATAGCACGGTACGTAGCAGAATAGATCCGGTCAACCGGTTAGACGATCAGCATGTCTTTCGGACACCCTGAGTTTCTTGCTCAGGGTGTTCCTGTTTATGCCGAGGAGCTTTGCAGCCTTCGAGATGTTATTGTCGCTTATTCTGAGCGCCGCCTGAATGAAGACATTCTCCACGTGGGACAACATCTTGAGATAGACGTCATCGGTGTCATTAAGCTTTGATAACAATATCTTTTCCGCAATAACTTCAAGCCGTAAATCAAGGATTGAATACAAATCATGAATACTATTATTCATATTAGATTCCATATGTGTAAGCCGTTTGTCGGGAAATTATTAAAGTATATTAGAAAGAATTTGTGGTCCGGTGTCAATCATTATCGTAGAAAAAATGTTACTGGTCGGCTGGAGGAGGTAAAGCCCTGTAAAATCAGATTGTTGCGGTATTCCATAGAAGGACTGGGTCTTCTATAAGTACTGATAATGGATATTATGTTAACTTATATCTCACCGATATTCCCGCACGTAACTGGTAAGTACCACGACATCGTGGACAACTACTATTTTGTCGTACCGCACTACCACCGCCGTCACCCCGGCTTGCCGGGGTCCAGTGTCTTTGTCTTTGCATGCTCAGGTTGCTCAAACACATTGTGTTGACAAAAACAATCAATCGGATATGATATTTCTTGCGGGGTGAAAATATAGACCCAAATCTAAAAAGATCTTTCGAAATCCTTGGGATCAGCGAGAACTCCACATTGCATGAGGCTGAGGCTGCGTACCGGGCCTTGAGCCAGAAGGCCTCATGGAGCGATATCAAGGAGCTCAATTGGGCCTTCGAGTCAATAAAGGAATATTTTGCGATCCATGTCCCATCCGCTGCCCCCGGTGATCTAAGGACTGAACCTCCCGTTGAGCCGGCTATGACCTTAAGCACCGGATCATCCGGCGCAAAATTATATGTCATCGCCGGTATTGTTTGCGTCCTGGTCGTTATCATGGCAATTTTTATGCTCAAAGGCAGCAGGTTCTTCAGATCATCTGATTCCGGCGAAATATCTTCGCTTGTGAAAGTTGTGAAACCCTCAATAGTGACTATTCTTACGGAGGATACTCCCCGTGGTTCAGGGTTTGTAGTCACTAATGACGGCTATATAGTCACAAATGCCCATGTTATGCGGGAAAAAACGGGCAAGGCCACCTTTTCCGATGGCTCTTCAACTGATGTCAGCCTTGTTTTTGTCGATCCCGAGATGGATTTCGCCCTGCTGAAGGCGGCAGATCCGCGTACGTATCCCTATTTAAGGCTGGGAAACAGCTCATCGTGCGCTGAGGGTGACACCGTTATAGCGGCAGGGACCCCGCTGTCTTTCCAGACAACCTTCACACGCGGGATCATCAGCGCCGTAAAACGTTCCTTCCCGGCATATAAAGCAACTTTTATTCAGACCGACGCCGCGTTAAGCCCGGGTAACAGCGGCGGCCCGCTCATAAATATGAAAGGCGACGTTATCGGCATCAATTCATTGA
>CAIQJW010000265.1 GCA_903872255.1 uncultured delta proteobacterium
TATCAGCTATTATATTATCTCAAGAATACGAAAACACCATGGGGCATTCTCACGAACGGGAAGCACTGGATGCTCATGAAGAAACCGCTCTCGTACGAAACACGGGTGCTTTCAATAGACCTTGAAGAGGCTGTCCAGACGAACGACGGAGATGCGCTGCATCTTTTCTGCAACATTTTTTCATTGAACGGATTGTCGCATACCCTCGGAGAACTTTATGAAGACGAGAGGCAATCCATGATCGCGCGACTCAAGGAAAAAAGGGAGTCTCTTCGCACTTCGACAGCTGGCTTTCGAAAGAAGACCGATATCTTTCCCCGGATAGTCGGGGGACTTTCGGATATCTTCAGAGATGCTATTTTCGCGTCAACGCGCGATTACCTTGCCGAAAAGGATGTATGGGTACAGGAAAGGAAAATGCCCCTCGACGCACTCGATGATTTTAATATCGCCGACATATCCACCTTTCTCCTTAGCAGGAAAGGGGGCTTCCCGGGCATAGACCTGGAAAGAATATTATCGATGAAGAGGTCCGGGGACAGGACAAAAGATGCGCTCCTTTCCCTGAAGGTCCTCGACATGACGCCCGGTTTCGGAAACCTGTCGATGGAACTCGTCGAATGTCTTGCGTATCTCTCATTCGTACTTCCCTACCGGGAAAGAAACAGTTTCATCTCGCAATGGGAAGATGAAAAAAGCCTCAAGCGCTATATACTCGAAAATATTATCTACGGTATCGAAAGGTCCCATGTTTCTTTCGATATCCTTCATTATGCGTTAGGTTCCCGCTACGGATGCGATAACGGGAACTTTAAATTCGGCAACCCCCTCATCGGAATGTCCCTTGCGGATATTACCCCGCATGCCGATAAAAAAGATCAGACGGGGTTGTTCGGAAAAAATCCCTTCGAGGTCTTGAGCGACGTTAAGGACATGTACCGGCAGTTCTTTGCACTTTCCGACAGGATAAAGGAAGATCTCGTAGTAAAAGAAGAACTATCGCAGAGGTTGAATATATACTGCGGCCGGCTTAAGGACATAATGGACCTTATAACAGCCACGTATTTCGTGAAGACGATCGATCAGCGAAAGATCGAGGAATCCCTTTCGATGCTCGATCGCGATAGTGCAGCGTGGGATTCCATAACGTCGCGCGACTGGTTCGTGCAGGCGAAATCCCTGGCAAAACAGAACGGGTTCTTCCATCTTGAAATAGAGTTTCCGTTTCTCGTCAACGGTGCGTTCGATTACATATTTGTCCAGCCGTCGCAGAATCTGTCCTGGGAGGAACCCATTCCCGTCGCCGTCGCGACAAAGGCGTATATCAAGCGGGGAATGACGTACCTGAAACCGCATGGGACGATGGTATTCGTCCTCGAGGGCCCGGACAGGAACCTGACGGAAGAATTGTCCAGGTCCAAACGGTATGAGACGTTTGCAGATCAAAACATAATCCTGCTCTCAAAAAAATCGTAAATCGTAAATAGTAAATCGTAAATAGTCGGGAGAATACGCCTTTTCACCCGTCGAATTCATCTATTATTCACTATTCAAATTCACGTTTTACGTTTTACGATTTACGATTTACGGCCTAAAAGACCATCGACTTGAGGAGTTTGTACGACTTGAGATCGAGGTCGACATGATAGGCCATGAAGCCTTCCATTAATTCCTGGGCCTCGCGTTCGAGTGAGGGTGCCTCGAAACCGGTTTCCCGTCTTTTCACGGCGAGAAATCCCCGTATCAATCCGGGCGACCATCTCCTGTGGGGCAATGATCTCGAGCACACCCCGCACAGTATGCCTCCGCGCTCCCGCGAGAAGCATACCTTTTCATCGTCATCGATTGCAGCCCCGCAGAAGACGCACGTATCAAAGTTGGGATGATAGCCCAGGATGTCGAGCATCATCAGTTCATAGTGAAGAATGTCGGGATATGCCGGATCTTTTGATCGTGCAAAGGCTATGATCTCTTTTAAAGCCATAAAAAGCCTTCCGTGCGGTTCTCTCTCGCGCGTCATGCGGTCGACAAATTCCGCGAAGAAGGATGCACTGCACATGCGCTTCATGCTCGTTTCGATGCCGTTATTGCCCGACACCAGGTCGGCATTGTCGATACGGACCATTCCCCGGCCATGTTTGTCAAAATACTCGACCCTGATGTGGTTGAACGGTTCAAGCGTATTTGCAAAACGCTTCTGGCTTTTCCCCGCGCCTTTCGCTATAGCAGGGACCTTCCCCGCGCCAAGCGTAAAAAGATGAATGATCCGATCCGATTCGCCATACGCGCGTTTCGACAGCACTATTGCTTCGTCCTTCCTGAGAGACACCTTAAAATTCCCCCGTCTTACCTATATCGGGCACCATTTCTATTTATGGGCATTGAGTATATGCATCGATATGAACCCGGCTATTGCATCCGCATCATCCCTTCTGAATTTCGGGATAGACACACCGATATCATCATCGGTAACTACCGCGATGTACAGGCTGTCACCCGACGCTGACAACGGGGGTTCGCCGCTGTGATGTGTGTACACCTCTATCTTCGGGATGGGAGCGCCCTTGAATCCCTCGACGATGATGAGGTCGGCATCATTGACATAGCGTGATATGATCTCTTCAAGCGGATATTCGTCCGGTGTGTCCTTTACCATCGCCACCTGTCCCGATGACGCAAGGATAACGCTTGCCGCGCCCGCCTTTTTATGCCTGTACGTATCTTTCCCGGGCACGTCGAAATCGAATGGATGATGGACATGCTTGATGACCGCCACCCTCACTTTTTGTTCCGTAAAGGCAGATACGATCTTTTCAATAAGGGTCGTCTTGCCGCTACTCGCGCGTCCAGCAAATCCGATAACGGGGATGTTTTTTTCGGCAGGCATCAGAGAAGGCAAAGGTTCTTCATAAAATAAAAATGAAACGCCACGATCACAAGGGAATGGTTGATGCCGCCCTGCGCTATTATTCCCGGTATACTCTCCAAAGGCATGAGAACAACCTCTATGTCTTCGTCGGGGTCAAGCGCTTTTTCCGATATCTCGCGGGCATTCTCTATCAAATAGGTATGGCACAGATTATTGAATATCGCCGGATTCGGGTTGACGAAACCGAGGGATTGCGCAGGGTCCCCGGCATACCCCGTCTCTTCAAGCAATTCCCTCCGCGCGGCCTCGCCCGGATCATCTTCGTCCACGAGTCCGCCCGGTATCTCGAGGGTAACTTCCCGGGAACCATGTCGATACTGCCTGATCATGACGATCTTTCCCTCCGGGGTAACCGGTATGACATTTACCCAATCGCGCGTGTCGATCGTGTAAAACATACCGACCTTGTTTGTCCTCGGCGACATCGCCATATCCGATTGTATCCGGAATACGCGATAATCCTTATCAACTTTCGATTCCAGAAGCTCCCATTCTTTGATCATAACGGATTACAAAATACCATGGCAGGGGAGGGAAATGCAATAAACAAGGCCGGGCATCGCTGCCCGGCCTTGTTTAGTTTATCGGGTCCCGAACTTACGGGGTTACAGTGATGGTTATCGTCACCGATGCTTCCTTGCCATCCTTAGCTGCTGCAAATACGAGTTTTTTCAGGATATCGCTTACACATTTCTCGTATGCGCCGTTTGTAAGTGTCTTCGTATTTATCTTTACCGTCTTTACGGTCCCATCGGCATTCACGGTTACGCTGATCCCGTAGGTTGCGGGTTGCGTGATGCCGGCAAAGCATGCCCCGATACTGCCAAGGCTGTTATTGATCGTGGCCTCGGCAGACTGTTTCGTGATCGAGCCCGTTGCGATGACATTTCCCAATGATGCCTTCGGAGTGCGGGAATCTTTTGTTTTTGTCGCGTCCTGTCCGGGCTCTTCTTTCACGGCCATTTCCATCCGCCCGGTGGCGTGTTGGTTATACCGTGACGGTGACGGTGGTGCCATTGCCTTCTTTGCCCCGCCGCCTACGGCGTAATCGGACACGCCGTCCGGCATCGGCAGAGGCTGATTTACCGTTGTCGAATCACCCGTCTTGCGTATCTGGTTATCCACGGCGACGAAGGAGGTATATGCGGTGAGCAGGTTGTACGTAAGCCCAAGTTCGGTGACCTCTTTGATGCGTTTGTCGTTCGAACGGAGCTTGTTGTAATCGGATAGAAGTGTTATGCGGTGGCGCGCCCAGAGATATCGTAACGCCAGGTTTTCTTTGTCCGGTTTTGCTGTTGAAACTTTGATAGATTCGGAGAATTTTCCGTTCCCGGACACACCGGTAACGTTTATTGTCCCAGTCGGTTTGCCTCTGAATTTGCCGAACACGATAACAGGGCGGTCGGAAAGAACGTCGGGTACTGCGGGCGGTTCGACATCATAGGCTGAGAACCCCTTAAAGCTTACCTTTATGTTCGTCAGAACCGGGGATTGTATCATCTGGCGGAACCTTTCCGCCTGGGCCGGGGCATCCGCTGGTTTCGTAATAACGAAAGGTTCTCCCATTCCCACGTGTGCCATGCCTTCGATTATGTGGCGATTGACGGACGTTCCGATGCCAAAGGCAAACATGTTCGCATCATTGAGATTCTTGCGGATAAGATCGAACACCTCCTCCTCGACCATGACGTAGCCATCGGTCACGACGATAATGCTTCGTGAATAATTTTCGGTTTTCGGAAGCTTAAGAGCGCGGTTCAAGGCCGGCAATAATTCCGTCCCGCCGCCGCCATGCTGCTTATCGATGACGTTGACCGCATTGTCGATATTTTCCCTGGTTGCAGGAACTGATCTTTCGGACATGAGCCGTGAGCCGCCCGAGAAAAGAAGTACGTTAAAGGTATCTTTCGGGCGAAGATTGCCTATAAGGTTCGTAAGAAGCTTCTTAGAAATATCGAGCGGGAATCCCCACATCGACCCGGAAACA
>CAIQJW010000266.1 GCA_903872255.1 uncultured delta proteobacterium
CCCGGGATCCTTTAATATTATGATCTCAACCAGTTGAGGTGCGTCACCGGTCATTGCACGGATCTCATGCACCCTGGCGATCTCAGCCATTCTGTTCTCTAGCTCTGATACCTGTTTTGGATCGATCAGGCCGGAAATGACCACGCAATTGTTTTCAGTTCTCTCCTTAACTTCTTTAGCAGACAGCGAGATCAGTATACGACGCGCCTTGCGGACGATATCCGAAGGATCACCAGCTGTGACGATAATTTGCGAAGGTGTTTCGCGGGATGTTTCTGAGGCACCTTTTTGATATTCGGCTCTCGTTTCTTCCCGGGCCGCCATTCCCCGTGTCTTGTATCGTTCCATTTTCTTCGGCTGTGGAGGCACCGCCGCTTTACCAACAGGCTTGTCGTTCTTGAGGGCCTGGTCGGAAAACGCATCTTTTTCGGCAGCAACGGATGGCATGTGTGAACTATCGGGTTTATTGCCGGATCTGCCCCATTCTAACCCCGGGGCCTCCGGTTTGGGTACCTTCCGGATCTGCCGCTCTGTTTTTCCTTCAGACTGTTTTGGACGCGGGTATGGCCCCGCATCCTTCTTCTCTTTCTGATCATCCCGCGGTTTGGCGGAAGGATCAACGGCACGCGACACCGGGGGTGCGTACTGAGACCTGTCTAAATTTCCTGGTTCCGGGGCTGTAGACCTGTAAAGGTATACAGATAAAACAACGACGAGGCCCATTGCCAGCGCCTGTATGGGGATCTTGACACGAAGCGGCAAAAAGATACGCTGAAACCAGCCTTTTTTCTCTTCCGTCTCGTATATTCCGGCCATGACCTTTTCCGTGAGCCATGACGGCGGCTCGAGTTCATCGAGTTTTTCAAGGATGTTCCGTGTTTGTTTCAGGTCCTTAAGCGATCGCTGGCAATGGCTGCATTGTGCGCAGTGCTCTTCTATCGTGTTCCTTTCTTCGTTTTGAAGGAAGTTTTCAAGATATGCGGTGAGCTTATCTTCAATCTCGCTGCATTTCATCGCAGATCACCAAAAACCTTCTTGAAGCTTTCCTTGATAGCGCTTCGTGCCCGTGATATCCGTGACTTTACCGTGCCGTCCGGAAGACCCAGCATGATAGTGATCTCCTCGTACGAGAAACCCTGAATATCGCGGAGCACAAGGATCTCCCTGTGGTCTTTTTCGAGACCGTTGATGCAGTTCTGCACCTTTTCCTGCATTTCTTTCTGGATAAGCAGGTCCACCACCGGCATCTCGCCAGATGCCGGATCGATCGGCCTTGTCTCATTCTCGGATGATCGATCGCCATCGAGGCTCACGGGCTCATGATAAACCTTCCCGCTCGTATGCCGCATCCGGTTTCTGGAATGATTGACAACGATACCGTAAAGCCAGGTCGAGAATTTTGCATCGCCGCGAAACGTCTTTATCGCCTTATAGGCAGACAAAAAAGATTCCTGCACTATATCGGCCGCATCATCGTAATTTCCCGTCATACGATAGGCTATGTTAAACATTTGTTTCTGATGTCTCCTGACCAGTACCTCGAATGCCTGCGGTTCGCCTCCGATACACAGGGCAACATATTGAGAATCCTCGTCGATAAGGCCGGTTGGGCCTTTTTCTGTACTATTAGACAGCCTGTCTGCGGATTTTGTTCCTTCCCGCATAAAGAAGCGCGCCAGATAATTTTCTATGGTCGATATGTATATCATGGGCAGGAAATATTTCTGATGTTTTACTGCACCGCAATCGGGATTGCAAAGAAAAAAGGCGTGTAATTGCCACGTACACGGGAAAAACTTAAGGAACATTTTCTTTGTCCGATGATATTCTATAAGGGTGGAAAAATTACCTCCCGGTCAATGCAATGGTGTGCCTGTGATCACTGATTTTGCAAAAAAACTCGAAAGCGTCATAAACTTCATTCCGCCTATCCCGGCGGTCATCATCGAACTTCTTAAAGCCCTTGATGACGAAAATGCAAATATGAACACGATTGGGCGGATTATTGCAAAAGACCCGCCAATGAGCATGAATGTACTTAAGGTGGCGAACTCGGCTTTTTACAGGCTTGCCAACACGGTATCTACTGTCGACCATGCCGTGAAAATGCTCGGGGTCAAAGAGATCAGCATGATATGTGTGTCATGCGGTGCCTATCAGGCCCTGAGACCTCCCCGCGACGCCGGCACTTTTGATCTCAAGGAATTCTGGAAACATTCTGTTGCTACAGGCGTCATAGCGCGCGCACTGTGCCAGGAGCTTTCCATAGGCGACAGGCAGACGATATATTTCGGCGGACTTCTTCATGACGTTGGCAAGGTTGTGCTCGACCGGTTCGCCCACGAGGTTTATAAGATCGTCATACAGATAACTCATGAGGAATGTGTGCCGATGATAGAAGCAGAAAAAAAGATAATCGGGGAATCTCACGACATGATCGGCGGTCTTATCATGGAAAAATGGAAATTTCCTTTTACCCTGGCAGATATAGCCAGGTTTCACCATAATGTATCTGCAAGTTCCGACGAGGCACGTCCCTCCGTTGCGGTGTGCGCACTCGCCGACGAACTGGCAAGAATTCAATTTTTCGGTTTCGGAGGAAACAAGGGGGGCGTCATCCTGGAAGATACAGAGGCATTCCGCATACTCGCCGGGATCGCACCGGAGATATCAAGTATAGATATGTTTAAATTCGTACAGGACCTGGAAACACTGGGAGAAGAGATCGCAGAGATGGAGAAGATATTGGTAGGATAGGTCATCCAAAATATTTCTTGTTTATCATCCTGGCACCTATTACCCATTACCTATTACCTCGTCCTATGTTATAATCACGTTAAAAAACAGGAGATTGATACTATGGCAACCCGGTCAGGAAGGATGCGCAGATGTTTCATTTATCGGAGCTGCTTTGTTTTGCTTGCCGGTCTTTTCTTCTTGTGTGCGTGCAACGTTTCCTATCTTGAAAAATTCGGGGAATTCGATGTGCAGCAGGGCAATTATGAGGAAGCCATAAAAGACTATACAAAGGCCATCCGCTATGCGCCAAAGGATCCTGTGCCGCATGTTTCCCGGGGATATGTCTACCAGAAAATGGGCAAGAATGACGAAGCTATTGCCGACTATACGCAGGCTATTGCCCTTGATCCGACCGACGGCGAACTATATCTGATCCGTGGTGTCGCCTATTCCCTGAAAGGACTAGAGGACGAGGCGATACTCGATTATTCCAAAGCGATCGTGATCGATCCCCGCAACGGCGACGCCTATTTTAACCGCGCCCAATCCTACGAGGCCAAGAATATGAACGATAAGGCCATAGAGGATTACCGGATCGCCGCGCGCCTCAACCATCCTCGTGCCCAGGGCGTCCTTATGGGAAGAAAGATTTCCTGGTAAATCTCCTTTTTCGGAACTTTTTTCATTGGTCGGTTGTCTTAACCGGGAGAATGGAAATTATGATCGCAAGGAGGTTATTTATGAAACGCGCTTCAGTTGTATTAGTTCTTTGTGCCGTGCTTCTGTCAATTCTATTTTTTCCCGTCCTCTCGCATACTCAAAAACCGGAAAATGGGGACGACAAAACACTATCGCCTTATTTTTTCATCAAAAGCGATGATCCGGCAGTGGATCAATTGCCGCTCAAATCGACATCCGCTGTTGCCAATATTTCGGGTGTAATTGCTGACATTACCGTAACGCAAGTGTATAAGAATGAGGGGAAGAAGACGCTTGAGGCGATCTATGTTTTCCCGGCATCGACGCGTGCGGCCGTCTACGGTATGAAAATGGTGATCGGCAAGCGTGTCATTGAAGCGAAGATCAAGAAACGCGACGAAGCACGCAAGGACTATGAGGACGCCAAAAAACAGGGGAAAAGCGCCTCCCTTCTTGAACAGCAAAGGCCAAACGTATTCCAGATGAATGTGGCGAATATCATGCCAGGAGATGAGATCCGCGTTGAATTGAAGTATACGGAGCTTCTCGTTCCGACCGATAAGGTATATGAGTTTGCATATCCTACCGTGGTTGGCCCCCGCTACTCCAACAAACCGGCCACCGGCGCACTGCCTTCCGATAAATGGGTGCAGAACCCGTATCTGCATGAAGGCGAGAAGGCCCCATTCACATTCGACATAACTGTAAACATTGCGGCAGGCATGCCGGTCAAAGATCTCGCGTCATCATCACACAAGATCAACACAGTTTTTGACGGGCCGCAGAATGCAAAGGTCACCCTGGATAGATCTGAAAAAAATGGCGGCAACAAAGATTATATCCTGCGGTACCGGTTAGCGGGAGACAAGATCCAGTCCGGTCTCCTTCTTTATGAGTCAGACAAGGAAAACTTCTTTCTTTATATGCTCCAGCCCCCGAAAAGCGTAAAAACGG
>CAIQJW010000267.1 GCA_903872255.1 uncultured delta proteobacterium
GCCCGCAAGACGGGCGGATGGCGCGGAGGCGGCAAGCACGGGGACCGGGACACGGTTGCAGTTGATATCCTGGAAGAGATCGGATTCGAACGGGATTCGCGTGTGCCGTACAAGATCGCCTCGACATTGCCGACAGGCTACCAGAAGCGGCTTGAACTGGCACGGTGCATGGCGCTGCGTCCGGAGATAATTTTCTGTGATGAGGTTTTTTCCGGGTTAAGCATGAGCGAGATCGCGGGGATGCTGCCGCTCATCGAAAAAATGAAGGACGAAGGCATCACGCTCATCATGGTGGAACATCGCTTGCGGGAGCTTTTTAAGGTTGCCACACGGGTCATGGCGCTCAATTTCGGAGAGAAGATACGGGAAGGCGAAGCGCTAGATGTCATTGAGGACAAGAGGGTACGAGAGGCATATCTCGGAACCGAAGGAGTGTAGGTCCCATGTTTGAAGCCTTTGAGATGATGGTATTCTTCGAGAACATGATCGCCCTCAACAATGTGAGCATCAGCTGCGGCGAGGGCAAGATCATCGGGATATTCGGTTCCAACAGTGCGGGGAAAAGCACGTTTATGCATGCCATATCGGGCATCATCCTCGATATCAAGAGAAAAGAAGAGATGCGTGGCGGAGAGCGGATCTCCGTGTACGGCCGCGTTTTTTTCAACGGAAAGGACATCAGTCAGGTCAAGCCGCACAACCGGGCCAAAGCAGGTATTGTCCTTTGTCCTGAGCGCAGGCGGATATTTCCCGAAAGCTCGGTGCTCGAGAACCTCAAGATCGGGTCGTACCTCACGGGCGCCCGCGAGACAAGGAAGAACCTCGCGTATGTGCTCGATCTTTTTCCGCGGCTGAAAGACCACCTGAAAAGGCAGGGGGGTTTCTTAAGCGGTGGTGAACAGCAGATGCTGGCCATCGGCAGGGCGCTCATGGCTTCGCCTAAATTGCTGCTTCTCGATGAACCGCTTCTCGGTTTAAGCCCCGCCTATCAGGAGATCGTCATCAACGGGACGAGGGCCATCCGGGATTCGAAAGGTATTTCGATCATTATAACGGAACAGTATGCCCGGCCCGTGATGCCCATTATCGACCAGGGATATATTCTCGAGAACGGCTCGAGCGTGCTTTCGGGGACGCGTGAAGAATTAATGGATAATCCCGACGTAAAATCAGCCTATTTCGGCGTATAAGGAGTGAGGCATGGCATCCTTGGAAAAGGAATATACATTCACTCGTTTTGAAGAAGCATGCAAGCAGTATGTATCAAGGCCGGCGCTCATCTATCTTGGCGAAACCTTCACCTACGGCCGCCTGGAAACCCTCGTGCATCAATTTGCCCGGGGGCTTAGCGACCTCGGCATAAAAAAGCAGGACCGGGTGATGCTGTATATATCGAACTGCCCGCAATGGATAATTGCCAATTTTGCCATAAACCGCATAGGCGCGGTGACGGTCCCTGTGTCACCTATCTATACGGCATTCGAGATAGAGTACATGATAAAGGATGCCGGCATCGAAACGGTCATCTGCCTCGACACAAACTTTGTCTATGTGAAAGAGGTCATGGAAAGAACAAACCTGAAAAGGGTGATCGTCACGAACCTCGTAGATTTCGTCTCGCCCGTAAAGAGGGCCATCGGCTTTCTTTTCGACAAGATACCGCACGGTACCGTTTCGAAGGGCGACAGAATATACTCTTTCAAGAATATCCTCTATAAATCCCGCCCCATCCCGCCCGAGGTCGATATCGATCCGAAGACCGATCTGTCATACATCATGTATACCGGTGGAACGACCGGATTTCCGAAGGGTGTCCCGGGGAACCATACGGGGGAAGTGACATACATCCGCGACATTATGGATGACGTCATAAAAGATTTCGTAACACCCGGGAGAGATTCCGTCCTGATGGTGAACCCGCTGTTTCATATCATGGCAAAGGGTTTTTCCATCGCATTCGGGTTCAATTATGGGAACACCGTCGTGTTATTGCCGCTGCCTGAAGTAGACGCAACGTTGTCTGCGATCGAACGGTATAAGACAAAATGGATGCTGGGCGTGCCGGCCCTGTACCGGATGATGCTGGAGAATGACAGGATCGACCAGTATGACCTAAGTTCGCTGAGGTATTGCTATTGCGGCGGCGATGTCCTTCCCATTGAGGTCTTTAAGACATGGCGTGAAAAATATTCGATACCCCTTTACCAGGTGTACGGGTCCACCGAGATCGGCCATGTCACGTACAGCCGGCTTGACCAGGAACCCTCGCCGACAGTCATCGGGACACCGCTGAAAAGCCGCAAGTCGATCGTCGTCGACCGCGAAACACTGGAAATGCTGCCACCGGGAGAACTGGGGGAACTGCTCGTGACATCTCCCTACACATTGAAGGAATACGTCAACAAACCCGATGAAACGACATATTCCTACGTTCAAATGAACGGCGAAATCTATTACCGCATGGGCGATTATGTGAAGGTGAATGAACGCGGTGAAATCGAATTTGTCGAGAGGACCGCCGACATAATCAAATACAAGGCATATCGCGTTTCAGCATCAGAGGTCGAGGCGGCGCTTCAAGACCATCCCACCGTTATCGGCGCGTGTGTCATCGGGATTCCCGATCCGAAGGTAGGGGAAAGGATCAAGGCTATCGTCGTATTGAAGGAAGACGCAAAAGGGATAGGAAGCACTGAGCTCTTGAAATGGTGCAGGGACAGGCTTGCGTCCTACAAAGTCCCGGCATATATCGAATTCCGCGATATGCTGCCCAAATCTAAGGTCGGAAAACTCCTGCGCCGCGAGATCCGTGACGAGGAAAAGAGAAAAATGGAAAAGGAGAAAAGAAGGTAGAGAACTAAAATCCGCGCTTGACTTACTTAGCCTCTGTGTCGGTGTTTTCCTGGCTGGCTTCAGGTGTTTCTTCGGTTGAAGTTTCCTGTTCTTCAGCCGTGTCAGTGGTTTCCAAATCTTCTTCAGATTCCTGGCCTTTCAGGCCGTGCCTTTTGGCCATCTTTTCCTGAGCTTTTTGTTGCCGTTTGATCTCTTTCTGCCGCTTTAAAAACGTATTCTGGTTGCGCTTTGACATTTAAGGCTTCCTTTCCTCTTCCCGACAATAACTGATCGTCAACAAAACAAATATCAGGGAAGAGATGAGTCAATTTCCGGTGCAGTATAAGGATTATGACGTTATTTGACAGGTTTGTCAAGATGAAGACCGACGGCAGGTCCATTTCGCTGTCTTTTCTCTTTACATTTTTTCATTTACGCTTTAGTGTCTAAGATGAGTAAATTTAAGTGAAAAAGGGGAATATTATGCGCTGCCGTTTGTTTTTTATCTCGCTCACCTTAATGATCTCCCTGGTGGCCGTTCAAACGTCAGGCGCGCAAAGCCATCCTGGGTGCGATGCCAACTCCTGTCCCCCCGGTTACAATGCAGTCCTCCAATCGAACGGTTCCTGCATGTGCATTGCGGCAGACTGCACGAACATAGAAGGTTGTCCGGAACCGCCAAAAGCCGTTGAAGATTGCCCCAGCATCGAGGGATGCAACCCGCCGCAGATAATCAAACCGTAAAAACAGTAAGGAATAAGGATTTAAAATATCTTTGCGTTTGTGCCTTCGGCGAGGATTGTGCCGAGTTCGCGGCGAAAAAAAAGCCCTGCATTTGCAGGACTTCCGATGAAATATAGCCAAAAATGGATTGGCTTAAGCCTTCGCTTTTTTCGCTTTTTCCCGTCCGAACAGGAAGACAAACAGTCCGATGAAAATAAGAACTGCCCCGCCTGCCAGCACGGTGGTACTGCGGGTCATAAAGATCATGACAAAACCGCCTATCATGATTATTGCGGAGATGACGTACAGAGCAATTAAATTCTTATCACCCATTTACCCGGCCCCCGTTACTTGGAATATTTTTACTATACCATACCTCTGTTTTTAATCAAGTCATTAATTTTACTTATTTTTACAAACAATTTGTTCACTAGTATTACACTATAGAACAAGTAAAAAATACATGGAAACAGGAACGGCCGGCCTTACTTGGGGGACTTTTTCTGCCTTAATTTATCGAGGGCATCCGTAATGTCCGGCCTGCCTTCATATTTATGCTGTTTGCCTGCCGCCTCTATCAGGCATGTCGGGGTTTTCTCTATGTTATCCTGTTTCAAGTAGCCGGACAGGGAGTTAAAAACAGGCTTTACGTCGTACGGTCTAAAGCCGATCTTTCTTTCGTTAAGGAAAGCCTCGAGTTTCTGTGCATCGTTTATTTGTTTCTTCGATGCCTCGACGAGAGATCTTCTCACGAAAAACGCGTTGTCCAATGTTGTTTTCTCATTGACGGCATAGAGAAAATAACGGGCATAGAGCGAGGAACTCCTGTAGAACGGGGTATCGACAAATGTCAGCCTGATAATTTTCTCGCGCACCAGTTCGGTCAGTATAGGCTCGATATCGGGTTCCATTTCCCTGCACGGAGGACAAAAATAGTCCGTATAGAGCCTGACGTTAATTCTGCCTTCCCCGAAAGCCGGGACCGCTGTCTCGCCTGCCTGGCAATCCGGGCAGACAAGGCCGAGCATCAAAACCAGAATGCAAAAACCTGCGCACCCGATCGCGGCTATTTTCATTCTATGTGTTGACCGTTCCTTCATTTTCTCCTCAATAGTATGTGTTCAAAAATGTATATGTGTAGGTCGGTGCGATGGAGCCTTTGAAAACCAGTGCAAAACCGGCCAGACCCATAGCCATGAAAAACAGGGAATAAAAAAGGCGCCGTTTGATGAAATTAACTATGTAGAGAACAAAAATGATCCCGGCAAAGGCAAGGCAGTAAGAACAGTAGGTGTCATACCACACCTGAAAGCCGATGAGGTAGAACTCAATGCCGACGGCGGCTGAAATTATCAGGAAAAGGAGAAAATCCTGCTTGAGGATGCTGAGCAGTATGATAAGCGCCATGCATGCCATCCCGACGTACGTAAGGTCGATGCCGAAGATGGTGCCGCGAAGGTACGAACAGGAACCGGCGCATATGCTGTAGTAAACTTCCAGGGCGATCGCAACGCACGCGAGAATAATGTTGGTGATGTATCTGTACTGTCTGACGAGACCCATGACAGTACGCGGTCCGTTTTGATGGCCTGGTCCGGATCCCATCGTTTATTCCTTTCGCCCCGCCGGTTATTTTTGCACAGTGTCGCCCGGCGCCAGGTGCAGCGAGTATGTCCTCGGTGCATCCGATGGGACAGGACAGGACGAGCAGGCAAAAAGTGATATGGCAGCCGCAACGACCGCCAGGAGAAGCACGGCTTTTTTCATTCTACCCCCTTAGGCAACAGATTACGTTTACCATATCCCGTAATGCCGGGCAAGGGCAGATTTAACCCGCGCAGCAGCCGCCCGGTGATCCGCACGATCCCGGTGTGCCGCAGCAGCCGCCGCCAAAATTCGGCATAGGCCCCGGTCCTGAAGAAGACGGTGTGTTATGGGCCGACATCAGTTTTGTCAATTTTGGGCTGCTGCAAGAACGGCAGGCGACTTCTTCGTCCGCAGAAAAAACGATAAATTCACTCACTGCTCCGCAGTCTTCGCATTTGTATTCATAGATAGGCATTCTTGTCTCCTTTAATGATGGGCGCAGCCGCTTGCATGCCCGCCGCAGGTATGGTTCATGGTCAGCTCAGGCAGCCTGTTCTCGTTAAACAGGGCGAGATTATCTTTTATAGTGTTTTCCACGGCCTTGAAAACCCTGATACCTTCTGCATTAAGCCGTGTAAGCGCCCCTGCGCCAATGCCGCCGACGACGACAGCATCAACCTCGGTGCCCCCGATAGCCTTCATGGGATTGCATGCCCCGTGAATATGGTTCATATCGCTGTTAATGATCTTAGACATTGCGTTGTCTTCGGTATTCACGACGATAAAAGCCGGCGCAGAACCGAAATGTCCGTATACCGAGCTTTCAGCGCCCTCATCTTTCGTTACAGCAAAACAAAGTTTCATATAGCTCCTCCTGCCTCTTGTTTCGATTCTATTTTCACGGCCTTCCCGTGAAGGATGGCGTCCGCTATCTTGCGATGTGCGGCCTCGACGATCCGCCCGAACGTTGCCCGCGAAATATTCATCTTTTTGGCAGCGTCTTCCTGGTAAAGCCCTTCATAGTCGGCGAGCCTTAACGCCTCGACCTCATCTATGTTAAGATTCACCTCATCGAGGTCCGAAAGGGGAATACCCCTCGGCTTAAAATAATCCGATTCAACCGTACAACATGTGCATCTGCATTTCTTCGGCCGTGACATAGATTAATTATAAGCATATGCTCATAATAAGTCAAGACCCGGGTTGCTTTTCCGGGCGGGCAATGTTAGAAACGGGATAGGGAGGTAGGCCATGGTCGAGAAATGGATAGAAGAGATAAAAAGGTCCGTAGATCCTGAAATGCTCGGCATGATGCTTGTCCACAACGGGGTCGTCAGGGCGAGTTCAAAAGAGGGCGAACACGTGCAGGGGATGCGGCTGTCCTATGATAAGGACCTTCTTGAGGCCGTGGTTGCGGAGGTGGGAAACCGTGACGGGATAGCGGGAGTCAGGGTCTGGATCAACGAAGGCAGCCTTAAAGTGGGGGACGACATAATGTACGTTCTTGTCGCAGGACGTTTTAGGACGGACGTACTGCCGGTCCTCCAGCATCTTCTCGGAAGGATCAAGTCAGAGGTGGTTCATGAGGAGGAAATACTGCTGTAGCTTAAGGGACTGTGTAAAGTATGCCGCATGATATATATTAGCTCGTGATCCCCTTCAATTATCCCGGGCCCGTCTTCAAGAGATTTTCATCCCCGGGAGCTGTCGGCAAAACTGGCAGCGAATGGCTTCGAATGCGAAATATTAGGGTGTAGACGTCTGAAATAAAGGAGACAGGAGTGGAATCAAAACTGAATGTAGCCCTGCTTGCCTATACACCGGATCCGGAACAGACGGTGGCTGCTGCAGCCAGGTTATGCTACAGTGCCTCGGATGTTAATGCGATCAAGGAGACGGTGGCATCAAAGGACCAGGAGCCTTTTATAGGAAAACTGGTTGATTCCGGGCATTTGAGCCCCATAGAACATACCTCTTTTACCTTTGCGATAGAGGGCATATCGCGGGCGTGTTCCCATCAACTGGTACGGCATCGCCTGGCATCGTACAGTCAGCAATCCCAGAGATATGTGAGCATGGCGGACGGTTTCGGGTATATTGTCCCGCCGTCGATCGGGCAGGACCCATCCCTGAAGGAACAGTTCGAATTCTTCATGGAAGGCATCCAGGAATTTTACAATCGATTGATAGAAGCCCTGAATGCCCGCGGCATCGAGGGGGAGGCGGCGTACGAGGATGCCCGGTTTGTCCTTCCCAACGCGGCGGAGACGAAGATCATCGTGACCATGAACGGCAGGGAGCTTCTTCATTTCTTTACGCAGCGATGCTGCAGACGGGCCCAGTGGGAGATACGCGCAATGGCCGTCGAAATGCTTAAGCTCGCGAAAAGAGAAGCCCCAACGATCTTTAAAGACGCAGGGCCGGCATGCATTGGCGGACCATGCCCGGAAGGGGTCTATTCGTGCGGCAGCGCCGACGAGGTGCGGCAGCAGTTCCGCACGCTTTGAATACAGGGAGAATAAAATGGGACCCAAAGTTTTTTTGTTTTCCCCATCACCCGGTTTTTTTATTATTCCACCCAATTAACAGCGAGAAGAACAATGCGATGATGCAGACGATGCCTCCGAAAAGGTAGGCATTCCTGTATCCTGCCATGCCTGCTGACTGGAATGCCCGCAGGCCTTCCCCCGGCGCGGTCCGGGACATGAGGGATTCAAAAACGCATACACCCAGGGCCAGTCCGAGGCTGTTGATGGTATTGAAAACCCCGGATGCGCTGCCCTGTTTGTGCGCGGGGGCCAGCCGCATGACCTGATTGTTGTTCGGTGAAATAAAAAAACCGAACGAAAGGGCGATCCATATGAGAAAGATGACGACGGGAACAATGCCCGGCATATGAAGGGTAAAGGCGAAAACAAAGGAGCACAATGCGGCTGACAGCATGGCGAAAGCGCACAGCGTGCTTGGACGGATCTTATCGGATATGCGGCCGGCGAAGGGGCCTACCGCCATGTAGATCACGGAGTAGATCATGATGATGAGGCCGA
>CAIQJW010000268.1 GCA_903872255.1 uncultured delta proteobacterium
CCTTGACAGTGAGCCAAAGTCGTTGTAATATCAAGGAAAAGGGAGGAGAACATGAATGTAAAATGGTACGGGCATTCTGCCTTTCTTATAACCACCGGAAACGGGGTAAGGATCATCCTGGACCCCTACCAGTCGGGTGCGTTCGGGGGAGCGCTTGCGTACGGTGAGATAAGTGAGGCCGCAGATATAGTCCTCTCGAGCCATGATCACGATGACCATAATTATGTGGGGGATATCAAGGGAAAATTTAAATTCATAAACCAGCCCGGCGTTTATGAGGAGCAGGGCATCAGGATTGAGGGATTACCGACGTTCCATGATCAGTCGGGCGGAAAAGACAGGGGGCAGAACATTATATACATATTAGAGACGGATGATATGCGGGTCGCGCACCTCGGAGATCTGGGCCACGTCCTTGACAAGACCACAGTTGAAAAGATGGGGCGGGTTGATGTGCTCCTGGTGCCTGTAGGCGGTTTTTACACGATCGACCCCGGGGAAGCTGCGAGGATCGTAAAGGATGTCGGGCCTCAAGTCGCCATCCCGATGCATTTCAAGACAGAGAAATGTGACTTCCCCATCGCGCCGGTGGCGGAATTTACACAGGGCAGGCCAGATGTCAACGATACCGGAAAGACGGACATAGACATCACAAAGTCAACTCTGGGCACTCTTGGAAAGATTGTTGTTTTACGGCACGCTCTTTGATGGGGGCCGATCGATGCTGAAAAGACTTTTTTCCGAACAGGATATAGCAAACACGGTGAAGGATCTCGCCGGGCGGATAGAAAATGACTTTCCGGACGAAGAAATTCTTTTCGTATGCCTGCTTAAGGGATCGTTCATATTCACGTCGGACCTGGTCCGACAGGTCGGGAACCGGTCACGGATCGACTTTATGCGGGTTTCTTCGTATGGGAACCAGATGGCCACCCGGGGGAACGTCGAGATCGTCAAAGACCTCGAAGAAGATATTGAGGGCAGGAATGTGATCATTGTCGAGGATATCATTGATTCCGGCCTTACCCTTACGCGGGTCCGCGATTTGCTTCTCACCCGTAACCCGAAGGCATTAAGGATTTGCGCCCTTATTGACAAGAGATGCAGACGGGAGGTGGAGATCGAAGGCGATTACGTGGGATTTACCATTGATGACGGGTTCGTGGTGGGCTACGGTATCGATTATGCCGAATATCACAGGAACCTGCCGGATATCTGCGTCGTGGTTAAGGAAGATGAAGTCTAAACCGCAATTATGGCTGATCGCCCTCGCGGGAATGCTATGCCTTGCCGTATGCCTTGGCGCAGCTGGTGAGGGGGCGGCATTCCCCGGTGAACCTGAGGGATTTGGCGGCCTGACGTGGGGCACGCCTAAAGAGGCCCTCGAACCAGTACGATATGTAGGAACCGACAATGACGGCATTCTATTGTACGAGAGAGCCGGTGACGAGCCTTATTTTGGCCGGGCAAGGCTTGTTGCAATACAATACGGCTTTAAGGACGGCAGGCTTGCGACAGGAACCCTTAAGGTAGACTCGCTGCTCCAGTATCTTCTCATGAAAGAGGAGGCCTTGCGACGCTACGGCAGAGGCCGGGAGTTGACCAAAATGAAGGACGGCTACGTCTGGAACGGGGAGCGGACACAAATATCACTTGTTGGCAATTTCTCAGACTCGTGAACTGGATCTCACGGGGAAGGGTTCCTTTCCCTTAGATCCGTGAAGTAGCTATGTGGAGGAGAGAATGAACATCCTGGTTCTTTATTTTTCGCGTTCGGGAAATACAAAAAAGCTTGCGGAAGCAATTGCGGGCGGCGTTGACGCAGTTGAGGGAATGCACGGGCTATTGAAGGATACGACCGAGGTAACGAAGGACGATTTCCTGGGAGCAGAAGGGATCATAGCGGGTTCGCCGGTCTATTTCGGCGGGATGGCATCTCAGCTTAAGGATGTCTTTGACCGGTTTGTTACTGTACGGCAAAAGATGGGTGATAAAATAGGGGCTGCATTTACGACATCGGGAGATCTGTCGGGAGGCAAGGAAACAACCATGCTCTCCATCATACAGGCCCTCATGATCTACGGCATGATCGTTGTAGGAGATCCCCTTGATGCTACAGGCCATTACGGTGTATCCTGTACGGGAGCCCCGGACGAGAAAACGCTGACCAACGCGCGGAAGCTGGGGATGAGGGTGGCCGCGCTGGCAAAGAAATTGAAAGCATAATGAACGTTTCACGTGAAACACCTAATCGTTGGGAGGAGGCCGAAGAATGAATAAAGCGGCGTCCTACACATCATGTCGGCAAAGACCGACAGGTACTTACACAAATGAAGACCAGAAAACATACAAGCCAAGCGACGAGACCGGCGAGGCTGGACATCGTTGAAAAAGTAGAGGCCGTAAAAGAGGCAGCCACCCGGCTGGAAGCCTCCATTGAAGAATTCAAATCGGTCGAGAAGGCCCTGGAGTATAGCGAGGCACGATATCAACTGCTCGTGAGGCATTCATCTGACGGCGTCTTGCTCTTCAGCCCGGACAGCTTGAAGATACTTGAGGCAAACACCAGTTTCCTGAGTATGATGGGTTATACGGAGAAGGAAATAACCGGCATTGCCCTTCCCGACATCATCGCAATGAAAAAAAAGGATATCCTGCTCAACATCAAGCACGTGTTGAGGCATACCGAGTCGGTATCAGGATTGCGCCAATATCGAAGAAAGGATGGTTCCCTGACCGATGTCGAGATAACGTCGTCCCTTATACGCTACGAGGGTGATCGGTTCATTATGGTCAATGTCCGCGACGTTACAGAGCGCCTGAGGGCCCAGCACGAACGGGAGAGCCAGGCGGCCATGCTCCGCGACCAGGCGGAGATTATCGATATTGCCGAGGATGCGATCATGGTCCGGGATATGAAAAATAGGATCATATTCTGGAACAAAGGCGCTGCGGACCGGTTTGGCTTTTCCAGTAAGGAGGCCTTAGGGCGGTCAATTTCGCGCCTTTTGAGAACCGACTACCCCGAACCGCTGGCAAACATCAGGAAACGCTTATATTCGGACGGGAAATGGGAAGGAGAATTGGTCCACGAGAACAAGAGCGGTCAGGAAATTATTGTCGAGAGCAGGTGGAAGTTAAGGACGGATAAAAAGGGCAGGCCGATAACAATCCTTCAGATCGACAACGACATTACGCAGCGCAAGATGGCAGAGAGTATACTGCAAAAATCCAAGGAAGAGCTCGAACGCCGCGTTGTCGAGCGCACGAGTGAGCTCCTGAAGGCAAATGCGCGCCTGGTGCAGGAGCTCAAACGGCGCCAGCAGGTCGAGGAAATGCTCAGGCGCGGAGCGGAGCGGTACAAAGATCTCTTCGAGAATTCCCCCATGGGTATTTACCGGACGAACCCCGACGGGAAGATACTTATGGCAAATCCGACCCTGATCCGCATGATGGGGTATGCATCGTTTGACGAGTTCTACGCCGTAAGGTCTTTTAAGAAAAGCTGTGAACCGACGTACCTCGGCAAGAAGATCAAAGACAGGTTGGAACGAGAGGGGCGCGTGCGGGGATTCGAGGCAAAATGGAAGATCGGCAGGGATGGATCCGTGATGTATGTCAGGGAAAACGCGCGGGCGATACGCGATGCAGAGGGAAAGACACTCTTTTATGAGGGCACCGTCGAGGATATAAGCGAAAGAAAGCAGGCCGAAGAGAGGATAGAGTTATATCAACGGCAACTCAGGTCGCTGGCGTCCGAACTGACGCTCGCCGAGGAGCGCGAGAGAAGGAGGATATCAGGTCTGCTGCATGATCATATCGGACAGCTGCAGGCGACTGCCAAGATGAAGCTGGGGCTCATCGAAAGTTCGATCCCCGATGAAACAGTCCGGCAAGAAATACGGGAAATACGGGATCTTATCGGTCAGGCGATCCAATATGGACGCACCCTCACATTCGAACTGAGCCCGCCGATCCTGTATGATCTCGGGCTCGAGGCGGCCGTAGAATGGCTCGCCGAGCAACTCGAGGAACAAAATGCCATCACCTGTGAATTTGAGAATGAGCCCCCCCCCAAACGGATCAGCGATGAAATACGGGTCGTTCTCTTCACGGCCATCCGCGAACTGCTTGTCAATGTCGTCAAGCACGCGAATGCAAGACATGTGAAAGTCACAATCCGGCGAATTGATGACAGTATTTCCATCCACGTTGCCGACGACGGGGCAGGGTTCAACGCCTCCAAGAAGAGTTATCACCTCGCGGAGGCCCGAGGGTACGGCCTGTTCAGTATTCGCGAGAGGCTTCATTCTTTGGGCGGCCACATGGATGTCCGTTCCGGGATGGGCAGGGGGACGCGTATCGTATTGCAGGCGCCGCTTACACGCGAGGGAGACATCATTTGAAAACAAAGATAGTCATTGCAGACGATCACAAGATCATGCGCGAAGGCCTAAAGGCCCTCATTGAAAAGCAGCCGGACATGGAAGTGGCGGCGGAAGCCCAGGATGGCCTTACGGCGACCAAGTTGGCGCGCAAACTGATGCCCCATGTCATTGTTATGGATATCGGCATGCCCGAAATGAACGGTATCGATGCGACCCGCCAGATCATATCGGAAAACAAGGACATAAAGATAATCGCGCTGTCTATGCATTCGGACCGGAGATTCGTTCTCGAAATGCTAAAAGCCGGGGCGTCCGGTTACCTCTTAAAAGACAGCGCATTTGAGGAGCTTGTGACAGCCGTCCATACGGTTATGACCGGCCAGTCATACTTAAGTCCGAGAATTACGGATATCGTTGTGAAAGAATACCTCTATAACCTTCCGAAAAATGAATCCACCGTATTTACAGTCCTTACCGTCAGGGAACGCGAGGTGCTCCAACTTCTCGCAGAGGGCAAAAGCACGAAGCAGATAGCCTCGACGCTAAACCTCAGCGTAAAAACGGTCGAAACGCACCGCCAACAAATGATGGACAAGCTCGAAATACGCACGGTCGCCGAACTGACAAAGTATGCCATACGCGAGGGGTTGACCTCTTTGTAGAGCTCGTGAGGCGTGAGGCTAAAAAACCAATAAATACCGGAATATAGACTATTTACCCCGACCTTAATTGAATCGCAACTCATCCGTCGCGGTTTTTATTTAAAACAATTCATAAATCCCAATAATTGCACGAGCTTGCCCCATTATCGACCGGTCCGGTCACTATGTGTCTCAAAACGCCTTACGCTCCGCTCAATATCAGGTATTTCCCCCCTATAATTCAGGTTCCTCTCGTTGCCACGGCCGGATATATTACTTACGGGCATAGGAGGAAGGTTCTTAAAATGGCCGGGTTTTTAGCCACCGCACACATAGCAGGAGCACTTGGCATTATCAACGCATATATCGTCGGGATTTCCTCTATTACACGTAATTCACGTTGAACCGCCCCTATTTAAACCAGCGATAGAGAAAGAACCAGGCGATCTTGCTGTATTCGCCAATAACCTTGCGGAGATTGTTTTGATTCAGGAACCAGAGGCCTTCAGTTGGCTTTTCAAACCGGGTCGGAACAAAGGCCGTCTGGTAGCCGGAGCCGGTAAAAACCCTGTTGGCAATCAATCTAATGCGTCTCATGTGATAAGGAGAACTGACAAATATGGCGGATGTAAGCCCCTCCTTATCCATAAGCCTTTTTGCCTCGAGCACCTCGATATGAGTGTCTTCATATACGACCGGATAATGTGCGGGCCGCGATGGAACGCCATTTCGGGATGCCCGGGCAAGGTCAGTCGCCTTCGCCATCTTGCCATAAGCCGGAATGAGGAGGTAATCGGCATACCCGTCACGAATTAACCGGACAGCCTCAGCCCTCCGTTCCTTGTATTCATTTCCGAGAAATAAAACGACTGCATCGGCCTTCCTGGGTTGATCTGAATAAACGAGATAACTCGGTGCCTGAATGAAAAGGATGGCAAATATGATAAGAACGGCAATTGCCGCCGCAAAAGTTCTCATTTATCTGTTATGCCCACCTTCCCGGAAAGCTTCTTCTCCCAGTTCCAGGCCGTCTCGATAATAAAGGGAAGGTCGTCGTGGAGCGGGGTCCAGCCGGTAAGCCTCTCGAGCTTTGAACTATCGGCAACAAGCTCTGGGGGGTCGCCGGGCCGGCGCTCGGCCAGTTCAACCGGAAAATCAACTCCTGTGACATTTTTTGCAACATTGATCACATCCAGAACCGAAAACCCGTGGCCGTACCCGCAGTTCATTATATCGGATAACCCGCTCTGCCTGAGGTACATGAGGGCCAAAAGGTGCGCCGAGCTTAAGTCTGCTACGTGAATGTAGTCCCGCACACAGGTTCCGTCCCGGGTAGGATAATCGGTTCCGAACACAGAAAGCCTGCCCTGTGATCCCTGCGCTGTCTTGAGGGCGCGGGTGATCAAATGGGTGGCATGGCTGTATGCCTGGCCGATCTCACAATCCGGATCCGCACCGGCAACGTTAAAATATCGAAGGGCGATATATTTCAGATCGCGGCTGGCCGCAATATCCTGAAGGATCTTTTCGACCATTACCTTTGTCGTTCCATAGGGATTGATGGGGTTGAGCGGGGTGTTCTCGTCTACCGGGCTCGTGTCCGGCGCGCCGTAGGCCGCCGCGGTCGAGGAATAAATGAAATATTCAATGCCAAGTCCCGTTATTGCTTCGAGCAGGTTTATGCTGTTTACGACATTGTTCCTGTAATATGTGAGGGGTTCACGGGTTGATTCCTCGACCTCAATCGATGCAGCGAAGTGCATGACCGCATCGGGCTGGTAATCTTTAAGGGTATCCCTGAGCAGCTGGCAGTCATTCAGGTCCCCCCGAACAAGCCTGCCGGCGAGGACGGCCCATTCATGGCCAGTCGAGAGATTGTCGTAAACGAGGACATTATGGCCGTGCCGACCGAGAAGCTTTACAACATGACTTCCAATATAACCGGCGCCGCCGGTGACAAATACCTTCATCTATGACGCCTCCTGCCTGAAATTCGCTAAACACGGCAAAGGTCATTTATCCGGACTCATTCTGGGAACCCGTGCTTGTACGAGCAGCGTGGGACATAGCCGCCTGCCCATTATACCACAATTCACCGGTCCGAAGTAATCCGACCGGCTTAAGCCACCGGGCAATACGCCCGCATGCAATGCATTATCCGGGATGCTCCGCTGTGCAACACCGCAGAAATTAAGGTCATCAGACGTGATGAACGCATCGTACCCGCTTTTCAATATCTGTGTTATATGTTATGCTTTTGTATCGGGAATGATGAGCGATAGAAACAGTTTCAAGGGGGATACATGAAAAAGGATGTCACAATCTGTTTCAGGACCAATGAAGAGTTGAAGCGCACTCTCGAAACAATAGCAGAGGTGGAACGACGGTCGCTTTCTTCGATCATAGAAAACATTCTTCATGGCCAGGTAAAAGACAAGGTAGAGCTTAAGGGTACAAAAAAAGAAAGAAGAAGATATCAGCGCAAAGACGTATCGTTGCCCGCTTTCGTCTACAAGCATGAGGCAAAGGAATCAACGCTCCAAACCGGGAGCGTCATCAGTATTTCGCTTGGCGGTTTACGGATCTCCATACCAGAGGATTATGAGGTCGTCAATGATGCCGAGTTTGATACCGTCTTCAGCGTACCGAATGAGAAAGCGCCCGTAAAGATGCGGTGTTCGATCAAAAGGATAGTTGAGGGCGGCGATTCTACCAAAGAGCTCGGGGCCGACTTCGTTGACGGGGATTTTCCCAGCTATCAGAAATTACACAGGTATCTGGCCTGACGGCGGGTTCGCCGTAATGGGTCATGGGTTATAGGTGTGAATTATATTACCCGGAACCCATGACCCATTACCTGTCTTCTTTAGCATATCGTTTCAGACGGTTCAGGTCGTCTTCCGTGAAGCCTTCCCAGGCATAAGGGAAGAGAGCGTTGTTCTGGTAGATAGCGTCCGCGGCAACGGGGAACCGGGCGATGTCCTTGAACTGATCGAACATCGGGGTATGGGGGATCGGTGTATATTCAGCTATATGCGGCACAACGTCGAGGGACTTAAGGTAGTCTATCGCGTGCCTGACGTCCTGCCAGGCCTGACGCGGCAAGCCGGCCAGGATATAGACGCTCAACTGTTCCCGTCGGTATCCGGCATTTTTGAGGGCCCCTATGGCGCGTTCAAAGATCGCCCCCGTTACTTTGCCGCCCGTCGATGATTGCACGGACGGCTCGATCGATTCAAGGCCGATGCGGACCTCGCGGAACCCGGACCTGACAAAAAGCTCCGCTATCTCATCGTCAATAAACGCGGCATTCACGGCATTGGGATTATAGATATCTATGCTATAGGGCAGGCCGGCTATTTTTCGCAAAAGCGGCTTCGCGAACTTTTCACTTGAATATAAAAGGCTGTCGTCGTACACCACGAACCGCCGAACGCCCCGATCATGCCAGTAAATGATCTCGCTCAGAACCGATTCGGGGCTTCGGCGCGTCATTCCCCGATGCATATAGGGTGTCGCGCAGTAGGTGCAGCGAAAGGCGCAGCCAAGCGACGTCAGGATGGGCACGAACGGAATATGGTCAAGGAGATCGTGTGCAGGATAGGGCAATATGTCGAGATCATCCAGCATGGGTTTGAACGACAGCGTATACCCGAGCCCGCCCTCGATGAACCTGTAAAACGCGCCGATATCGTTCGACGGCACGACGAGGTCCGCCTCTTTGAAATTCCAACGGGCTTGTTCATAGCATAGCGTCGGATATATTCCCCCCACAACGATCTTCGCCTTCGGGCAGGTCCGCCGGACAATTTCGGAGATCTCAACCGCACCCCTGTACCAGTAGGTCATTATGGACGTGATAAGGACAAGATCGGGCGGCTCCCGTGCCGCAAGGATGCGGGTAAACTCATCGGGAGACATGCCGTATCTCCGGAACTGCTTCGGGACCGCCCTTAAGGCGTCAGGTTTCGGGACCTTCTCCTTAATAAACGGCCCCCGGCCGTCAGGTTTGCGTCTATCTTCCTTTACAAGCATGCAGTCGACAAACTCAACGGGCAGGCCGCTTTGCCTGAGTATTGATGAAATATAGAGAAGGCCGAGAGGGCTCGACCAGAAATTATAGGCGGCAAAGTCATAAATATGGGGATTGACGGCAAGCACGCGCGGTATATGCACGGATCAGGCCCGGGCCCTTCCGGTCCGCCGCCTTGCGAGAAAAAGGAAGGCGAACACGAGCCCGAAAATGAAACCGCCGACATGCGCATACCATGCGATGCCGTCTACGTTGGCGTAAAGGAATTGCATGAAGAACCAGGCGGTGAGGAGAAGGACCGCCGGGATATCGACTATTTTTATGAATATTACAATTATAAGGATCGTTTTTATGCGTGCACGCGGATAACAGACCAGGTATGCCCCCAGTATCCCCGATACGGCCCCGCTCGCACCGATCATCGGGATCTCAGACGAAGGGTCGTAAAACAGCTGAAAAAGTGCAGCGCATATTCCCGAAATAAAATAGAAGACAAAAAACCCCAGGTGCCCGAGCCGGTCTTCGATATTGTTCCCGAATATCCACAGATAGAGCATGTTCCCGATAATATGCAAAAATCCGCCATGGATGAACATGGATGTGAAAATCGTCATTACATTATAAGGCAGGAGATCGTGACGTGAAATGAACGATGCGATGAATTCTTTCGGCACAAGACCGAAATATGTGTACATCATCGCACCGGCCGGGGCGTGGAGTATGATGTGCTGCCATACGAAAATAATGATATTTACAAAGATAAAACCTACTGTTATAATGGGAAAAGTGCGGGTCGGGACATTGTCTTTTAGTGGTATCATTCAATTAAGTTCTTTATCACGCAATGGTAACCATGTCAAAAAACGAGCAACTGGAGCAAATACATGCCTGAATTAAGAAAAGACCCCATCATCGACAGATGGGTTATAATTTCGACTGAAAGAGGCAAAAGGCCTGTCTTTTTCGTCGAAGAAGCACCTCCCGCAAAAGCGGCCGTCTGCCCCTTGTGTCCCGGGAATGAAAGCATGACCCCGCCGCAGGTTTACGTTGTCCGGGCGCCGGGCGCACCACCCGGTTCGGACTGGTCGTTGAGGGTCGTTCCCAACAAGTTCCCTGCGCTTCGGATCGAAGGCACGCTCGACCGCGAAGGCTTCGGGATCTATGATAAAATGAACGGGATCGGGGCCCACGAGGTCATTGTCGAGACGCCGAACCACGGTGAGACCCTGTCGGATATGCCGGTTAACCTGGTGCAGAATGTATTTATCGCTTACAGGGAACGGATACGGGACCTTATGCGGGACACGCGCTTTAAATATATAATGGTATTCAAGAACAGCGGATCGGTTGCCGGGGCATCGCTCGATCACGCGCATTCGCAGCTCATCGCTCTTCCGATCGTACCGAGACGGGTCTCGGAAGAGATCGGCGGGGGACTTGCTTATCATAAATACAAAGAGAGATGCATCTTTTGCGATATCGTAGCCCAGGAAAAGGAAGAGGATAAGCGCATTGTCTATGAAAATGAGCGCTATATCGCTATATCTCCCTATGCATCCCGGTTCCCGTTCGAAACATGGATATTGCCCAAGCAGCATAGCGCGGTGTTTGCCGAACACGACCCGTCTGACAACTATTATTCCCTCGCCGAAACACTTTCGATAATCCTGAGAAAATATGTCAAATTGCTCAACGCACCTCCATACAATTATATAATCCACACGGCCCCGGCTGTTAATGTTGGGATGGAGCATTTCCACTGGCATATCGAGATCATTCCGCGCCTTACGAAAATGGCCGGGTTTGAATGGGGCACCGGTTTTTACATTAACCCCACTCCGCCCGAAGAGGCTACGGCATTTCTCAAAGAAACCCAGGTATAGGGGGCATAATGAAGATATTAATTGCATCTCCCGAGATTTATCCGTTTGTGAAGACAGGAGGGCTTGCCGATGTAACCGGGGCATTACCGAAGGCCTTGAGGGATATCGGGATGGATGTTCGGGTCATCCTTCCCAAGCATAAAGGGATTGAAGAGCTTGGTTTCCCGATGCGGTACAGCAATCACCGGATATCGTGCCAGGTTTCGCAGTCTTTTGTGGACGCGGAGGTAGTCGAGAGCGAATATGACGGTATAACCGCATACCTGATCGAAAAAGATGAATATTATTACAGGGACTATCTTTACAGTACGCCGGACGGTGACTATCTCGACAATGCAGAACGTTTCATCTTTTTTGCAAAGAGCATCCTTGAAACGATAAAGGTGACCGGTTTCGTGCCGGACGTTATTCACTGCAATGACTGGGAAACGTCGCTCGCCCCGGTGTTCCTGAAAACACTATATAAGACAGATCCCGATCTCGCCAAGGTGGCGACGCTGCTTACGATCCACAACCTGGGATATCAGGGAATATTCTGGCACTACGACATGCACCTTTTGAATATTGGATGGGAATATTTCACA
This sequence comes from uncultured delta proteobacterium, assembly GCA_903872255.1. Taxonomy (GTDB): domain Bacteria; phylum Desulfobacterota; class Syntrophorhabdia; order Syntrophorhabdales; family Syntrophorhabdaceae; genus Delta-02. The sequence continues at coordinate 11,530 of CAIQJW010000268.1, forward strand.
GCCGAATCCCTGGAGTTTTTCGGCCATATCAATTTCCTGAAGGGCGGCATCGTTTTTTCGGATATTTTGAACACCGTCAGTAAACAGTACAGCAAAGAGATCCAGACACCGGATTTCGGATGCGGTCTCGACGGGGCCCTTACGAGCCGCCGGGAAGACCTCTTCGGCATCGTAAACGGGATCGATTATAATGACTGGAACCCTGAAGCAGACAAATTTATCCCCGTAAAATACAGCGCGGCCGATCCCGGAAATAAAGCGGCGTGCAAAAAGGCGCTGCAACAGGCATTCGACCTGCCGGCAGACCCTCGTATCCCGCTCGCGGCCACCATATCGCGGCTCGCTGATCAGAAAGGGTTCGATCTTATATCGGAAGCGATGGAGGAAATGGCCGCTCTCGGCATGCAATACGTTATCCTGGGAACGGGCGAGCGAAAATATCACGATCTTTTGTCGCAGCTTGCCAAAAAATTTCCGGGGGTTTTCTCGGTAAGGATCGCATATGATAATGCCCTGGCCCACCTTATAGAGGCCGGCAGCGATCTGTTCCTCATGCCCTCACAGTATGAGCCATGCGGGCTTAATCAGCTCTACAGTCTTAAATATGGGACCGTTCCCGTTGTTCGGGGCGTCGGCGGCCTCGAAGATACGATCATAGATTATACCCGGTTTCCTAAAACGGGGACGGGGTTTAAATTTTACGAATATACGAAAGAAGCGATGCTGGATGCCATTGTCCGCGCGCTGTCCCTGTATAGGGACAAAAAATCATGGTCGGATCTCGTCGCCCGGTGTATGAAAGAAGATTTTTCATGGGGAAAATCGGCTCGTGAATATGTAGAATTGTACAAAAAAGCGATCGCGAAGCATGAATCAAGCTGAATTAATCGGCAAAATTATTGAGATCTCGCATTCCAACCTTGATCTAACGGGCCGGGTCAATGCAATTCTCAACATAATTTCGCAGGATCTCGGGTTTGAAGATGTCATGGTCTACACTTTTGAGAAGGACAAGCGGCTGACATGCCGGTATTCGAATCAAAAGAGTATACTTTTTGGAATATTAAGCCACTATCGCTGCCATATCGGCGAAGGGATCATCGGGAGCGTTGCCCAGCGCAGAACCCCCCAGTTTTTTACGATAAAGGATATATCGCCGAGGTTCGGATGCCTGTTTTATCCGGAACTCGACGACTATCTTGACAAGTTCAGGACCTTTTCTTTCCTGCCCCTTTCAGACGACAGCTACCTGTTCGGGGTTATTGTTCTGTGTTCATACAGTCACGACCGCTTACAGGATCAGGAGAAGGTGCTGTTGTCGGTCATTTCCCGTGAACTGGGAGGCATCCTGCGTTCATTCGAACTCATTCTCTCATCGAAAAAGCGGATCAGCGAACTGGCGATGCTCTCTGAACTCGGAAAGATCCTGACATCGAACGTTGAGCCGCAGGAACTCCTGAAAAGCATTGCCCTCGTTATAGCCAAATCGCTGAGCGCCTCTTTTGTTTCGGTGAAATTGGAATATCCGCTCCTTAAACTTGATACCCAGCGTTTCACATATGGCGTAATAAACCCCGAAACACAGGAACACGTGGACCAGCTCGAAAAATCGGCCATCAAACTTCTCCGCCCGGTTTCCCTGCGTAACGGTACCCAGGAGCAGTTCGACCGTCCTCCGGTATATTCGCTCTACTCAGCGCCGATCCTTTCGAAGAACCGGGTGCTCGGCACGATCACGCTGTGCGGCGATAACACCGAACAACAGACGAGCATGGAGGAAAACGGCCAGTATATTATCAATACTATCTCAAATTATATATCCAGCGGGCTTGAGAATACCCTCCTCAATTCCCGGTTGAGGAATGTGGTGCGGGAACTTACCGATGCGCAGAAAAGGCTGATCGAACAGGAAAAATTCCGCAGCCTGGGTGAAATGACGGCCAATATTGCCCACGAGATCAAGAACCCGCTTGTTATCATAGGCGGCTTCACAAAGCGGCTTGCAAAAAAGATGCAGAACGACCATACGGAAAATCGCTATATAAACATTATCCTTAACGAGGTTCAGCGGCTCGAGACCATCCTGAACGAGATACTGCACTATGTCAAAGAGAGCCAGCCGTTCGAGGAATCGTGCAAGCTTCAGGATTTTCTCGAGGATATTCTTTATATCCTTTCTTCTGATCCGGCATGGGAATCTATAACAATAATCAAAGATTTCGACCAGGGGCTCGAACCGGTATCCTGCGATAGCCAGCAATTAAAACAGGTATTCATCAACCTGATGATGAATGCTTTTGAAGCAATGCACGGTACGGGGACCATATCTGTCAAGGTACGCAGGGTAATGTATGACGGACGGCCATTTGCCGCCGCATCTGTTGCCGATACGGGCGGCGGCATCGACCCCGCTATTATTGACAATATATTCAACCCCTTCTTTACGACAAAAGAGCGCGGGACAGGGCTTGGCCTGGCAATTTCGAACAAGATAATTACAAATCATAAAGGACACGTTGAAGTTGAAAATGTGGCTGGAAAAGGGGTCACATTCATTGTGTACCTCCCTATGAAAAATATTACGATGCAAGAGGAGCTTACATGAAAAGAAAAGTACTCGTTGTCGACGATGAGGAAAATATCAGGCTCTTGTTCAAAGAAGAACTTGAAGAAGAGGGCTATGAGGTCGATACCGCGTCGAACGGCCTTGAAGCCCTTGAAAAGGTCAAGGCCACTTCATTTGACATTATCGTGCTTGATATAAAAATGCCGGTCATGGACGGCATCCAGGCGCTCAATGCGATAAAGAACACGAACAAGGACCAGCCGGTCATTCTTTGCTCGGCCTACGGGGAATTCAAGCAGGATCTGTCGAGTTGGGTATCGGATGGCTATGTTGTCAAATCCGCAGATACCCGGGAGCTCAAAGAAACGATCAAAGAGATACTAAGCCGGTGATATGCTACAAATGCCTTGCCATGATGGCCGGTTATGGACTATGATTATGGCAATCCGGGGGTGTAGCTCAGCGGGAGAGCACCTCGTTCGCAACGAGGGGGCCACGGGTTCAATCCCCGTCACCTCCACCATTTTGCAGCATGCCGCGTTTTCAATCGATACAGATATTCCGTCTGCACAAAGAGACATAAAGTCCATTTTATAGTTCATACGGAAGCGTTTTTTCATTTTCATTACCGCGTTTTCAGGGCGAAATATAAATAAAAAATAACACGTAAAAATTTGACATTTATTCACCTGTTAACTTATAATCACACGATGCGAAAAATAATATTGATATTACTAGCTATGTCCCTGGTTTCCTGCAGTTATTTGCCTTTCGGCAAAAAGAAGGAAGAAGACCCGTCAAAGACCGCCGGGAAAACTGATTCTGCGACTGCGAAAAGATCATCCCGCGCCGATGCAGAAGAGGTGAAAGAACCTCAGATGGGCGACATAAAGGTTATTGACGGGGTCGAGTATATCTATACCCGGAACCGCAAATACATGTTGACGCCGTACGAACCGCCCTATGTATGGATTCGCAAAGACCAGTATACTCCGGGCATCGGCGAAGCGCTCTCTTTCAGTGTCGGCGGAAGCGGCCCGAGCAAGAAAGAGCGGGACGACCTCGAAAAGAGGATCGCAAAGCTTGAAGAAGAGCTGAAAAAGAAAGGGATCCAGCCGGGCAATGTCTATCCGACCCAGATGGGGTACATGCCGGTCGGTCTGGGATACATGCAGGGGTTGATATCGTTCGAATATCCGTCTCCGAAAATGAAACGGCGGATAATCGTGCTTCCTGTTATAGATAACACGAACTACAAATCGGAAGGTCTGGGAGAACTGGCGACAAAGCGCATCATCTCCCGGCTTGAGAGCACCGGAACGGTCATATGCGTTGATCCCAATACACTAAATGTGCGGGGCTCCTATTTTGATGCGGCAAACGCAAGGAAAATGAACGGCGACTTCGGCATACAGGCCATCCTCAAAACGACCCTTTCCGACGTATATATCAGTTCATCGCGTATCGAAGGCAAGGACGAAAAAGAGACATCCTTTGCGATGTCAAAGCTGGCCATCGATGTCTTCAACACGGAGACAGGTCAGACAATGAGACAGCTTTCGGGCAGGAACCCGATATCCCTGTCCCGCGAAAAGGGAGACTTGAGTACGGAAAAGGCAAAGATCAAAGCGATCGATCTTGCTATTGAAATGATCGCCGAAGATGTGCTTAAGACAGTCCTTTCGTTAGACTGGCATTCCAGGATAGCTTCCATAGAAGGCACGAAGGTCTATATTAATGCGGGAAGACTTTCCGGTCTGGAAAAGGGAAAACTCCTTGAAGTGTACGCACCGGGAGAAGAGGTGATCGATCCAAAGACAAGGCAGCCATTAGGACGGAAAAAGGGTGCCTTCAAAGGCGAACTCGAGGTTGTTGAACTCTTTGGCGTCGATGCCAGTTGGGCCAAGATGAATACGGGGGGTAGTTTTTCTTCGAGCGATCTCGTATTTGTGAAATAAGATAGGTTCCTGGTTATCGGTAATAGGTTATAATGGGCCGCAAATCGCGGCCCATTTTGTTTATCGAAATAATTCCGTTTTTCGGTTTGTCTATTTCACAAGAGGGAGTACGGATTTAAATTCATCCGTGCCGGCTTCAATGAGGATTTCGTAAATAAACATCTCGGCAGAACTGATGACGGCGCCGGCATCGCGCATACGTGCCAGGGCGACCGCCTTGTTGGCGGGAGACCGCGATGAGACCGCATCAGAAATAACATGGACGTTATGAGCGGATGAGGCCCATATTGCGGTCTGCGCGACACATATGTGTGATTCGACCCCGGTCAGAACGACAGTCTTTCTCCCCGTACCACTCACTATGTCCGAGAATTCGGAATTCAGGAAGCAGTTGAAATGGATCTTTTCTATCGGCTTGAAATCATTCACCGACTCCCGGACCGCGCAAAGGGTCGGTCCCAGCTTTTTCTGCTCGGTGAAAACGACCGGTATTCCCGTTATGCCGCAGAATTCTACCAGTCGTGCCGTATTGAGGATAACCTCGTCCTTGTCATGAATGACAGGCATCAGTTTTTCCTGTACGTCTATGACGATCAGGATACAATCCTCCCTTTTTCTGAGCTGTTGAGCAGCGTTATAGTTATGCGGCATACGTTTCACCCGGCTTTCGGTACAAAATAACCGCGAAAGGCCGTCCGGTTTTTTCTACGGCAATATTAACAGAGCCGTACAACATGTACCTCGGCTTCTTCCGTCTGGGCGTAGGGGCCGAAGAGAAGCCTGTCGGGCATCCCCTGGACGCGGACGTAGTACGACATTCCTGGCTCAAGCTTGTTCTGGATGGCCCATGCGGTGAACTCATCCTCGCCGAGCTGTATCTTGAGCCCCTTCTGGGCATATTCGAGGACGGCCCGCTCGGGCACACCGTTCGAGGGCCCGACGCCGTGAAAATCGATCTCTGCCCCGTGCACGCCGAACATTGCGCCCTGCCATTCCACGGAGGACGGCCCCGCCTCGAGCCACAGTCCGATGCCGGGAAGGCCATGAACGTTAAGACGATACTCCTTTTCTATCTTCTTAAGGGGTGTATTGGCGAGGGAAACCGCTTTTACGCCGAGAGAGGCGCTGGACGAGGGGATGATCTCGGCACCCTTGAGCAGGGTCGGCATCTCGAACCCGGCGGGGAGATCGGCTGCCGGGGCAAATATGACCGGGAAGGACTCGCCTTTCGACGCGTAGACCTTCATGGCCAGAAGTGAGAGGCCATAGGCCAGGGAAGTCTTTTTCAGGTCCTCATTATCCCCGGCGATGATCCACAGGGCGGTATCTGCCTTGAGCAGTTCCTCTGCCGCCGCCTGCCAGGCCATGTTTTTGATATCGTCCACCCAGAAATGACCATCAGTGGCGAGACCGTACTTTTTCAGTGAGCCCATAAGGCCCGCTATCTTTGCCTCGTCTTTCGCAAGCGCTGTAATCCAAACCCTTTTACTCATTCTTCCCTCCGGAAATTTCAGACATCCTGATATAGAACACTATACAATTCTCACATTTAAAGTCAATTCCTGTTACCCCCATTGCCTATCGCCTGTTGCCCATAGCCAGGTTTTTCTATTCCCAGACGGCCATCGAACATTTCCTGCATATCTCCAGGAACGACTTTTCGATCGCGTCAACGTGACCTTCGGAGAGCCACACCTCCCGCAATGAATTACTTTCAAGATCCCCGAAGGCATAATCGAAATAATAGTCATTGCAGCACAGTATTGCTTTCCCGAGGGCATTGACGTGAAGCCACCCAAAGTGGCGGCCGTCGATCCCGGTGAAAGTGTTTGCACATCCAACTATCCGGGCCTTTCCGGAACATTTGCGCTCGATCTCGTCCTGGTTGGAAAGGACGCCCCTGTCGTGGAGCATCCCGGCCCTGTCAGAAAGGTTATGGATCATGCGGACGTCGACCGAAGGGAACATGCGCCGCGCGATCCCTGCCTGTTTTTCCGCTTCTTCCGGGTCCGGTTCGTTGAGATGGATGGACACGCCGCCGAGCTTTTTTACGGCATATTCAATGTTGTCCATCGTGCGGTGGAATCTGGCGTTCTTCGACGCCGTTTTCGCGCCGTTTTCGCCGACAGTGTTTTCTATCCACCTGTCCCGCTCAAAAGCGCTTATGTTGATGCACACCTGCCCGCCGATGACGTCGTCGTATTCGGCTACGAGATCCACCTTCTTCCGGACAAGGGCAATCCCGTTTGTGAGGATCATGCTCCTTAAACCGTATCTTCTGAGCACTTCGAGCATCTGAGCAAGGTGCCTGTAAAGAAGGATCTCGTTGTAATGGGCCGTGTAAATGAAGTCAAACCCTGGGGCAACGAGGCCGCCGCCGTCCCTCTCCCGGCAGAGATCGGCTATTATCTTCTCGAAAAGCCCTATCGGCATGTGCCGCCTTGCATCCACGGGCTGCGGGTCGTATCGTACCGGGCAGTACCAGCATTTGACGTTGCAGTAGGAAAAAGGGTCGATCTGGGCGGTCCCTATTTTGCCCGAGGAGAGCTTCGACCGTATTCCTTCCCGCCCGGACAAGAGCGGCGGCGCGTCAGCGTCCCTGACGGTGCGGTTCTTGAAATCAACGCTTGCGGCCAATTCGTACTCTTTGAGCGACCTTAAGGTCCCCAGGCCGTAAGGCCCAAGGTCGGGGGCCTCGCCGGAACCCATGAGCAGGCTTCGCATACGGTTCTTTGCCGTAATCGACCTGTTCCCCCAATCGCCATGGTCGTCCCAGTGCTTGCGGTCGGGCTTGCGCAGGTAGTAATGGTAGACGATGGGATAGTGGCAATGGTAGATGTCGTAGCCATGGGTATAAGCCCTGACCGCGTAGGAGATCTCTTCGCCCTCGAAATAGAGGTCGGGGTCGATGAGGACGTCCCGGTAAAGGTCGCCTATACTGAAGAGGAAGGCCGCCGAGATGGAATATCCGGGACTGAAACGTTCCCGGGGAGGATGGGAGAGAATCGACGCTTTCAGCTGGATGGAGCCTGCTTCGTTGAAGGGGCCCAACTTGTAGGTAAGGTAACGCTGCGGCAGATTCTGGTCGTCCTCGGGGTCGTAGGAGGGCATGAGGTTGCTGATGATAACCTTCCTGTTCGCTCTTTGCTGGAGGTGCGTGATCCCGTCGATGCAGATGAGGTCCCAGCCGTGCACGAACCGCATATGGCTATCTATCTGCAGGACGTAGTCCTCGCCGGCATACAGCTTTTGCGCCTCGTGGCGCGCCCAGCAGGCCCCGCGTGATTTCCTGTAATCGGTGTCGATCACCTTGCATTGACGGTCGTAGAGCTGTTCGAAGAAATCGTGATTATCGTGCTGCCAGTTAATGCCGAAGACGAGCCTCCCGGGGTGGGCCGCTTTGGCAAGGCAATCCGTGATGGTCCTGTCGAGCTCGTTGTCCCTGTAGCTGGCGATGCTGACGAAGATGCTTTCCATCTACCCCAGGACGAGGACGATCACCTGGCTTGGAGCAAGACTTACGCCGGGAGCGTTCATGGAGAGGCCGTTATGTCCCGTCATGCTCGTCATCCTCTGGGCGGGGGTGCCTCCTTTGAAGACGGTAAAACTTCCGAGGATGAATTCCGTGGGTCCCATGACGAGGCCTGAGGCAACGCCGAGATTTACCCCCATATTGTCGCCGTTGCTTATTGTGCCCATGGACATCTGGTTAAGCGACGGCATGCCGTCACAAAGGACGGTAAGCGCCGATGTTGCGGGGTTCGTGGTAGCCCCGGTGCTAATGTTCGGGTACGGGATCGGTATGGGCCCTACCGGAGTGGGTGTCAGGCAGACGTCGGGAAAACCCATGTTCATCCCGCCGCCCATTGTGTTCTGGAACATTGTAACCTCCTTGCTAACCGAGATGTATCTGCTCGGCGTCTATCTTTACGTGCCCCTCGGCGATGTGCATCGTGTTCTTCGTGTGCATGGTCAGGGTGCCGTCGACGATCATCCTTGTGGAGGCCGACTGGATCTCCTCATGTTCCTCCACATACCGGTAAGAGCTCGTGAACCTCTGCACCGCCCGCCGGACGATGGAATCGAGGGAATCGGCGACGATCCGTATCCGGGCGATGTTGTTCTCCACGAGATTCCCGAAGAAGGAGCTCTTCTCCAGCGTGACCCGTCCTTCTTGAGCGGTGAGCTCGAAGTCCTTCGATGCGAGGGATATCGTCTCGTCGCTTGTGATGGACATGGAGCCGTCGCGCACGTTGAGGTTCACGTCGCCGTCAAAGACAAGTTCGGTCTTCCTTCGGGTTTCTTCCGCCCTCTCAATGATTGACAGTATATAGCAGCCGCCATCGTAGAGCGAAAGGATAACCACGTCGCCCGGCTCGGGGGCGACGAGGCAGCTCACGGCGACACGGGCATTGAAGAGCCCGCGGTCGCAGTTGACGGCAAAGCCATCGCCGGTGCGCCCGGCTACAAGACCGTACTCGAGCGTTGGCTGTAGGATTTCCATGTTTTGTGCTGCTACTTTCATTTTAACCTCCCGACAATCGACTATAAAAACCACACATCTTATTTAAATACTGCATATAACACCAATGATATCATCCCTCCGCCTCTGCCAGATCGGGATCCGTCCCGTAGGCGGAACTTCGTGACGACTTGTCCCAGATGGTATGCTCCTCGACAATCCGGTGCAGTTTTGCCCTCGTCAATGTAGCCGACGTGAAGTCCGCCGCCGTGAGGTCGGCGTGGGAGAAATCGGCGAAGGTCGCGTTGACGTCGATGAACTTCGCCCCCCGGCAAAAGGCCTTCGTGAAGAGCGCCTGCTCGCAGTTGCATTCGGACAGGTCGGCGAGGTTCAGGTTCGCCCCCTCGAAACAGGATTGGACGAAATAGGACCTCTTGAGGCTTACACCGGAGAGATTCGTTCCCATGAAGACGGTGCGCTCCCCCTTCACGTTCTCCAGAATCGCCCCCGTCATGTCGGCGTTCATAAAGTTGGACTGGGTGATCTCGGCGTTGGTGAAATCACACCCTTTCATGTCCGCCCCTCCCGCCTGGGCCATGATGAAGGTAGCGCCCCGGAAGTCCTGGTCCGCGAGGGAACAGCCGCGGAGGAAGGTCTTGAATATCCGTGCCCCTTTGAAGGCCGCCCCCTCCATGTCCGTCTCAACGAAGATGGACTTGAAGAGGTTTGCCCCCGTAAGGTTCGCCCCCTTCATGGACGACCGGTGAACGACCGCCCGGGAGATGTCGGCGCCGGAAAGGTCGACACCGTCGAGCCTGGCGTTGTCCATCACGGCCTGGGTGAGGTCCGCCCCCTTGAGTATGGCGCCCGAGAGGTCGGCACCATTGAGAACGGCCTTCCGGAGGTTTGCCTGGGAGAGTATTGCGCCGGAGAGGTTTATGCGCAGCCATATGACCCCTTCCAGACTCGCCCCCTCCATGTTGGCCCCTTCAAAGGCGCACCCCGTGAAGCCCGTGCGGATGATCTTCGCCCCCCTGAGGTCCGCCCCTTTGAAAGAGACGCCCTCGAAACGGGCACCCGACAGATCCTGGCCCGCGAGGTTCATTCCCGCGAGGTCGACGTTCTCGATCGTGTCATCGCGCGCAATGGCTTCGAAGAGTTCTTCCCGCGTCATGTCGTCACTTCCGTCCCCTGTCGTCACTTCCGTCTTTCGGCGGCTCGGGCAGCAGGTCTTCCCGCTTGTGGAGCTTCGTCATCTTGAGGTTC
>CAIQJW010000269.1 GCA_903872255.1 uncultured delta proteobacterium
CGGAAAACAACTTTGGAGTAAATAGATATGAACCTTGAGGAGTAAGGAGGAAAGATAAGGATCGACGAAAAAAAGGGGGAGGCTTTTGCCCTCCCCCTTTTGGAGTTACTTGTTCAGTTTGGTCTTGAATTTCTCGATTATCTTGGGAACGATTTCTTTGTAATCGCCAACGATGCCAAATGATGCTGCCTTGAAGATCGGGGCATCTGCATCTTTATTGATTGCGACGATACAATCGGATGTTCTCATACCGGCGAGGTGCTGGATGGCGCCGGAGATACCGCATGCGATGTAAATTTTCGGTTTTACGGTTTTACCGGTCTGGCCCACCTGATGCTCGTAGGGGATCCATTCGGAGTCAACTGCCGCACGGGATGCGCCGACTGCGCCGCCCAGGATATCGGCAAGTTCCTGAAGCATTGCAAAGCCTGCTTCGTTTCCGAGTCCGCGGCCGCCGGACACGATAATGTCGGCTTCCACGAGGTTAACGGCTGTTGCTGACTTAATGAACTCAACAACTTTCGTTGCGAGATCAGCTTCCGCGACTGCAACGGATTCCTTCACGACCTCGGCACTCCCTGCGCCTTTTTCCGGCATTGCGAATGCTTTCGGCCGGACTGTTGCTATCTGAGGCGCTGCCTTCTCGTTGACAACCGCTACTGAATAGTTGCCGCCGAATGCTGCGCGCGTCATTTTCACCTTGCCGCCGTCTATTGCAAGGTCGATCGTGTCGGTGCAGAGACCGAAACCGAGCTGGGCTGCCGCTGCTGCTGCAACGTCGTTACCCATGCTGGTCGCCCTGAAAAGGGCTATTTCCGGTTTGTATTTATCAAGCAGGGCTGCCGCTGCTTTTGCATATGCTTCGCCCCTGAAATCCTTGAATACGTCGCCTTCGACTGCGTAGACTTTGCTTGCTCCATATGCTCCGGCTTCCTTCGCGAGGTCATCCACTTTGTCGCCGATCACAAATGCGCAGACATTGGAACCAAAACCATCGGCCAGCTGCTTGCCGATACCGAGAAGCTCAAAAGACATAGGCGAAATCTTGCCTTCTTTCTGTTCTATATATACCCATACATCATTAGCCATTGTATTTTCCCTCCTCCAAGTTATTTTATAACTTTCAAGTCAATGAGCTTGTCGGTGATCGTGTTGGCAATTTCTTCGATCTCGCCTTTGAGAATCTCACCTGCGCCGCGTGGAGGCGGTACAGCGATCTCGACCACTTTCGTGCTGGCCCCTGCTGCTCCTACTTTGCCAGCGTCAACACCCAGATCGCCTGCAGTCCACTGGGGAATGTCGATCTTGGATGCTTTTCTGATACCCATGAGGTTCGGGAGCCGCGGTTCATTGATACCCTTGATAACGGATACAACGGCGGGCAATTTTGCTTCGATAACTTCGATGCCGCCCTCAATAGCTCTTTCAACGACTATCTTCTTGGCGCCTGCGTCGATCGAACGGACTTTGGAAACATATGTAAGCGGGCTGAATCCGAGGATTGCGGCAAGTTCCTGGCCGACAACACCGGTGCTGCCATCGGTTGACTGTTTGCCGGTGAAAACTACATCCACATCGCCTGCTTTTTTAATTGCGGCAGCAAGGACGAGTGCCGTGGCATATGTGTCAGAGCCGGCAAACGCGTCGTCGCAGCAAAGTGCAACTTCGTCAACTGTCAATGCGAGGGCATTGCGCAGTACGTCTTTTGCACCATCGGGGCCCATGGAGATGGCCACGATCTCACCATCGTAGTTCTCTTTGGTGAGAAGTGCTTCTTCAAGAGCAAATTCGTCAAAAGGATTCGTTATCGAGTCCATGCCGTCCCTGCTCAGGGTCCCTTTTGGGATGTCCCATTTGATCTCTGCTTCGGTATCAGGAACCTGTTTCAAACAAACCGCTATCTTCACAGTGTCCTCCTTATTATGTTTTATTCACCCGTAAAGGTGGCTTTCCTTTTTTCTACGAATGCTGTCATGCCTTCTTTCTGGTCCTTCGTGGCAAAACAAAGACCGAAATCCTTCGCCTCAAGCGCCAACCCTTCCTTGTTATCCAGGGACAGGCTCTTGTTAACGCACTGCTTGGCCAATCGAACAGCGAAAGGGCCGTTTGCGGCTATTTTTGTTGCAAGGGCCATGACTTCGGCCATCAATTGATCATCGGGAACCACTTTATTCAGGAGGCCCATTTCATACGCCTCGGCGGCACCGATCGTCTTGCCTGAAAAGATCAGTTCCTTTGCCTTTGCCAGGCCCGCAAGTTTTGCCGTGCGCTGAGTTCCGCCAAAACCCGGATGAATTCCGAGTGTTGTTTCAGGAAATCCTACTTTCGCCCTGTCCGATGCGTAAATAATATCACATGCAAGGGCAACCTCGAAACCGCCGCCCAGAGCAAAGCCGTTCACTGCGGCGATCACGGGCTTTTCCATATTTTCTAACGTGGCGAATGCCTCATGTCCCCGTGCGGAAAATGCCATGCCTTCGAGGGCCGTCAGGTCTTTCATCTCGAGGATATCTGCCCCCGCGACGAACGCCTTCCCCTCGCCTGTAACAATAACAACCTTGATCGTTTTATCCGCATTCAAGGCCTCTCCCGCCGCTTTGAGCTCAATAAGAGTCTCGGAATTGAGAGCATTCATGGCCTTGGGGCGATTGAATTTCAGGAACGCGATGCCATCTTTCTTTTCGACGATAAGGTTTTTAAATTCCATTATTACGCCTCACATTCGATGATCGCGGCCAGGCCCATGCCGCCGCCGATACACATTGAAGCGAGACCATATCTGAGGCCGAGCCTTCTCATCTGATAAAGAGCCGTGGTCACAAGCCGTGCGCCCGTGCATCCGATCGGGTGACCGAGAGATATGCCGCCGCCGAACATGTTGCATTTGTCTGTATTTACACCGAGTTCCCTGATACATGCGATCGCCTGTGATGAAAATGCCTCATTCAGTTCGATGCAATCGATCTGGTCAATCGTCAGGTTCGCCTTCTTGAGCGCTTTCTTTATGGCCGGGATGGGACCCAAGCCCATGTATGCCGGGTCGAGACCGCCGTTGGCCCAGGAAATGACCCTGCCCATAGGTTTCAGCCCGAGTTCATTTGCTTTGTCGCGTGACATCATAACGACTGCTGATGCGGCATCATTAAGACCCGATGCGTTACCGGCAGTAACGGTACCGTCTTTCTTGAACGCCGGTTTAAGAGCCGACATTTTTTCTATAGTGGTATCCATAGGTCTTTCGTCGGTATCGAACATCTTCGGTTCGCCTTTCTTCTGCGGGATGGGAACGGGAACGATCTCATCTTTGAAGAGTCCGCCCTTGATGGCTGCCATGGCTCTCTGATGGCTCAAAAGGCCGAACTGGTCCTGCTCGAGTCTCGAGATACCGTACTTTGCCGCGATATTCTCAGCGGTATTACCCATGTGGTAGTTATAAAAAATTTCCCAGATACCGTCGAGGACCATAAGGTCGACAGCTTTCGTATCGAACATACGGGCACCGAATCTTAAGCCCGGAAGTGCGAAGGGGGCAAGGCTCATATTTTCCATGCCGCCGGCAATGACTACTTCATTATCACCAACCTGGATCGACTGGTTAGCCAGAAGGATCGCACGAAGGCCGGAGGAACATACCTTGTTTATCGTAAAAGCAGCTGTTTCTTTCGGCACGCCGCCGCGGATGCTTGCCTGGCGTCCGGGGTTCTGGCCCAAGCCGCTCGTAAGGACGTTGCCCATGATAACTTCATCGATCACTACTTCTTTCAGGCCGGGGTCGAAATCATAGTACTTCGCTTCGAGCTCTGTATCCGTCTTTCCCTCAAAGCAAGCCGGTGCAACATCCTTGTCCTTGCTCTTTGACGGCCGAAGCCCTGCCCTTTTGATCGCTTCCTTGATCGCTATACCGCCCAACTCAACAGCTGGCACATCTTTTAATGACTGGCTGAACTGGCCGATGGCAGTTCTGGCGCACGAAACAATGACTGCTTCTTTCATACAGGTCTCCTTATCTTAAGTTGAAACAAATTTCACAATGTTTTTATCGCAATTCCCAGTATTTGTCAACGATTTTAATGACTGGCGAGCCATACGCCGCGCCTTTTAAAGTGACCTTATGGTACCCGAAGTAAGCGGGTTAAAGCGCCTACCATAATAACACATATCCCGAGGAAATGAATTCCCATCTGAAGCCGATCAGCTCGCCGCATTTTCCACTTTACAGCATCTTTCGTAAAATGCAATGAAATGTTGTTTTGATTTTCGGGAATGTGTTAACATACACGGACTCCACATTAAATCATTGAAAAAAGGATGCAAGGTTTATGAATATCCCTCCTATCAACCTGAAGGCTCAGTTCAAAGGCGTCAAGAACGATATAATGAAAGGCATCCGGGAGATACTGGATGACCAGAAATTGATCCTGGGGCAGTACTGCCTTAAACTTGAGGAACAGGTAGCCGGTATGACGGGTATTCCCCATGCCGTCTCATGTGCTAACGGTACGGATGCCCTGATACTGTCTCTCATGGCGCTCGGCATCGGCCATGGAGACGAGGTTATCACGACGCCGTACACTTTCTTTTCCAGCGCCAGTTCCATTGCGCTCGTGGGCGCGCGCCCCGTTTTCGTCGATATCCAGGAATGCGACATGAATATCGACCCGGGGTTGATCGAAAAGGCAATAACTCCCAACACAAAGGCGATCGCAGTTGTTCATCTTTTTGGAAAGATATGCGACATGAAAACCATAACCGCGATCGGCCAGAAGCATAATATCCCGATCGTTGAAGATATGGCGCAGGCGCTCGGCGCCCGAAGGGGAAATGTAAGTGCCGGTAATTTTGGAGATATCGCAGCGACGAGCTTCTACCCGACGAAAAACCTGGGCGGCATCGGCGAGGGCGGAATGGTTCTAACAAAACGGGATGACCTTGGCGAAAAAGTACGGAAACTGCGTGTACACGGGATGGGAGAAAAACCCTATATTCATGAAATGATAGGTTTTAACAGCCGCCTCGATGAGATCAAGGCAATGGCCCTTTCGGTGAAATTTTCCAAGCTTGCCTTATGGAACAAGACCCGGCTCGAAACAGCCGGCTATTACAATATGCACCTGCGTGATGTCGCCGTCACGCTCCCTATCATCGAGGACGAGACGTCGCATATCTTCCATCACTACGTGCTCCGCACGGATAAACGTGACGCATTGCAGGCACACCTCAAAGAGAACGGGATCATGACAGGGATATACTACCCGGTACCCTTGCATCTTCAGCCATGTTTCTCTTATCTGGGCTACGCTGAAGGTTCATTTCCCATGGCTGAAAAAGCGGCAAAGACAAGCCTCGCAATGCCCGTCTTCCCTGAATTGAAGAAAACTGAAAAAGACTATATTATCAAGATGATACGTTCATTCTGTGAGTTACAGGTTGAAGAACAGCCCGTAACACAGGAATAGCTAAGTATTCTATTTCCCAGTTCCCTGTTTTTTATCCGGCCCGACCCTGCCCGCGCGGACCTCTACCATCCAGTCCAGATTGATATATTTCCGTGCCGCACGGTCCACATCCTCTTTTGTCACTTTCTTGATAAAATTAGGATATGTCTTGAAAAGGCCCGGGTCAAACCCGTAGAGGCAGTCGAAGCACATCGAAGATGCTTTTGCGCCGTTCGACTGCATCCTGATGTAATGATTCCCGATAATGTAGTTCTTACCGTCTTCGATCTCCTCATCTGAAAAACCTTCATCGATTATCTTTTGTATCTCGCGCCGGGCTATGCGCTCCACATCCTTGACGAAGGCCGGGCTTGTTCCGATATATATGCCCATAGCGCCTGTTTCGTAGGCCATCTGGTTAAAGAATGTAACCGCGTATGCATAGGGATTTTCCTCTCTCAAGGCCCTGTGTATCCTGCCTCCCATACCGCTCAACGCGGCGTCGAGGACTTCCGCGGCATACCGGTCCTTATCGATAAGTCCCGGACCTGGAAAACCGAACACGATATGCACCTGCTCGATATCTTTATTGATATTGACCCTCTGCTTTGACGGTTTCATATATATCCGCTTCAGGTCGGTCTTCGGGCCTTTCCAATCCTGAAAAAGATCTTCTACCATTTTGAAAACCTCTTTCTCGTCAATATCACCTGAGAATGCAATAACCGCCCCGCCGGGAGTGACGTATTTCCGGTAAAGGCCGGCTATTTCATCGAGCGATAACGTCTCAACGTCCTTCTCGGTGCCGATCGGATCGAAACTATAGGGATGATTGGCAAACATCGCCTCATTGAAACGCTTGAACGTATACGATGTCGGATCGTCATCCCTCTGACGTATATCCGACATTATTTCCCTCTTTACCCGCATGAGCTCTTCATCGGTAAATGAAGATTCGACGAGGAGTTCCTTGATAAGGGGAATGACGGTTTTGATGTCCTTGCTCAAGAATTTCCCCGAAAGCCCGAAAGCGTTTCTGCCGTTGTAGGGAACCAGTGCCCCTGCAAGCATGTCTATCTGCCGTGCAATGTCCGAAGAGTTCTTACTCTTCGTCCCCTTGAGGAGCATCCGCGCGAGGACGTTGAATTCGCCGTTCTTGCCGGATTCCTCGGCCTTTAAACCCCCCACGAAACCGATCCTGACCGAAAACGTCGGGGATGAGTCGTTCTTGTTGACGAGGCATTTCAGGCCGTTCTTAAGAACTTTTTTGTAGGGGTTAGCAACCTTTTTTGGTCCCATGATGACCGTGCGGCGGTCTTTCACGGTGAGATATTTTCCCGCTGCCCTCTTGACGTCGGCCACCGTGACCTTATCGACTGCCTTCAGGTACTTATCGATAAATTCAGGGTCTCCTGTCATGGTCGTGGAATCGCCTATCTGGCGCGCCCTTCCCTGGGCTGATTCGGCATCATAGATATAATATGCCTTGAGCATATTCTTCGCCTTGACGAGTTCCCATTCATCAATATCTTCTTTCTGCATCCGACGGATCTCGGTCTCGATCCCGCGCATGATATTCTGTGTATCGTCACCCGCATAATTGGCGTATACAACAAAAAGTCCCTCTTCCTGCGGCGTGAAGACATACGTCGATATTCCGTTGACAAGTGCCTTGCGTTTCTTGAGGACTTCCTGCAGCCTTGAGCTTTCGCCGTCTCCCAGTATTGTCCCCAGGATATCTATCGCCGGAACGTCCGGATTGGTCCGTTTCGGGATCCCATAGGCCAGGGCAATATAATTCTCCCGGACATCCTTGTATATGATCTTCTCGGTATCACCCTTCGCGTTGCTGTGGGCAATACTCTTCGGGGATTCTTTCTTTCCCCCCTTCTCATCAGACAGGTATTTGGCTATGAGATCGTGCGCGACATCCGAATCAAAATCGCCCGTAATGACGATGGTCTGGCTTGTCGGGATATAGTGACTCCGGAAATACGTGACGATATCATCCCGTGTTATATTCTCGACTGTTTCCTTAAACCCGATGACAGGCTTTCCGTATGCCTCGCCATGATAGCTTAACGAGAAAAGCTCCTTGAATAGTTTTCGCTGGGGTTCGTCTTCCCCCATCTTTATCTCTTCAAGGACGACCTTGTGCTCCTTGGCTATCTCCTTTTCGGGAAAGGCGGGATTCTTTACCGACTCGATGAGCAGTTCAAATCCTTCACGAAAGACCATGCTCGGGATAACGATATGATAGACGGTATTATCGAACGAGGTGAATGCATTGACGCTTCCTCCCATGGCCTCTATCTTCTTTGCGAAGTCGTTCCCCTTGATCTTGTCTGTTCCCTTGAATATAAGGTGCTCGATGAAATGCGTGATACCCGCAACTTTGTCATCTTCGTCTTTACTGCCCACGTTCATCCAGACCTGGATAGCGACAACGCCGGTATTCTTCCGCTCCTCCAAAATGTAATTCAGACCATTTTTAAGAGTATTCC